>NZ_JBFTND010000030.1:0-57722 GCF_056397305.1 Cupriavidus sp. 05N40 | reverse complement strand
CAGCAAGGGCACCCCGACCATCGGTTCAGAGGGCAATACCACGGTCATCCCTATGGCGAGTTCAACATGGTCGTTCCGCTGGATCCCGGTGCCGCCCTGAACGGGCCGAATGGCTGGTGTTCCGGAGGCTGGACCGCCCCGGCGCCGGGCAGTCACCACTATCCGGAAGCGAAGGGTGGCGCCGTGATCGCGCTGTTCTTCCTGCCCTCCGGCCGGATTTCCTACCACGACGTGCCGCAGGAGTAGTCCATGGTACAGACAGCAATGGAATGGTCCCAGGAGGCCGTCGCGCGATGCGTCGCCACCGTCGTAACGTCTCGCCGCTCGGTTCGCGCCTTCAGGCCTGAGCCGCTTCGCCGGGAACTCATGCAGGAGATCCTGGAGGAGGCAGCGACCGCCCCGAGCGGGGCCAATATCCAGCCCTGGCGGGTGTATGTGGTCAGCGGCGCGGTCAAGGATGAACTGGCCAGCGCCCTGGTCGCCGCCTCCCGCGCCGGGACCGCACCCGCGCCCGCCCACTTCCCTGAGCCGTTGCCGGACGTGTTCCGCGCGAGACTGGCCGATTTCGGCGCGCGCTACTACGCTTCGCTCGGGATCGATCGCAGCGACACCGCGGCGCGCATGCGCCAGACCGAGCAGAACTTCTCATTCTTCGGCGCGCCGGTGGGTCTCATCTTCAGCATCGACCGCAGATTGAAGCCGCACAGCTGGATCGACATCGGCCTGTTCGCGCAGAACCTGATGATCGCCGCGAAAGCGCGTGGCATCGACACATGCCCGCAGGTTTCCTTCGCGCCGTTCCATGACGTGATCGCGGCGCATCTGCACATGCCACCGGAGGAAGTGACCGCCTTCGGCATGTCCATGGGATACGGAGACCCGCAAGCCAAGGTGAATCAAACAAGGATGCCACGGGAGCACGTGCAGGACTTCGCGCGGCTCTTCGGGTTTCCGGCCTGACCTTCCCGCAGTTCCATTCCATCGGTACGGAAGCGGCAGCCTGCGCGCATGCAGTGGCAGGCTCCTGGCACTTGGGGCCGCCCGGCACGCCTGCCGGCGGCGGCCCATAGCCTGATGCGGCGCCCGGGCAGCGCTGTGTCGCCACCCGTGCACCCTTACGAGCACCCAGCTTTTCGCACGCGGCTTCCCATGCCCGCAGGACGATTGCCCGGCAAGACCGCCGGCGCCCCCCGCCTGTCGCGCACATGGAGAGGCATATGCGCGTCAGATATGCCCATTCGTCCTCATTTTGAGGGCTGCCGGCTCGGCCATCTTTCCTACAAAATATCGTAGCATCCTCTGCCCCCTCGAAAAACGACTTGCGCACGTCGCCGATGGGTCGTACATTTGTCCCGTATATCGTAATCATATTCGATATTTCGGAGCAGATATGCCAGTCCAGATTCCCGCGGCAAGCCGCGCCATGGCCGTGTTCGAAGTCTTTGCGCGAGAAAGACGGGACTTGTCCAATTCCGAGATAGCGAAGCTGCTGGCTGTTGCCGACAGCAGTTGCTCGGACCTGTTGCACACCCTGCATTCACTCGGCTACCTGATGCGGACCACGCGCACGCGTCGCTTCTATCCGACCGGCCGCCTGTTCGAGACTGCGCGCCAGATCGCGGAACACGATCCGCTGACGCAGCGCGCGCAGGCAGCGGTACTGCGGCTGTCCCACGCCACCAGCGAGAGCGCCTTCTTCGGCGTACTCGAACCGCAGGCCGTGCGCGTCGTCGCCGTGGCACAGAGTCCCCTGCCGCTGCGCTACATCCTTGACGTTGGCGAGCGCGTCGCGCTGCATGCGTCTGCACTGGGCAAGGCCATGCTGGGCCAGCTCACCGACGATGATGCCCGCGCACGGCTGCAAGCCGCCAAGCGGCCGGCCGTGACCGCAAGCACGGTGGTGGACCTCGACCAGCTGATGGCGCAACTGACGCGCGGCCGCGACCAAGGCTGGTACGAAGCGCATGACGAAGGCACCGAAGGCGTTACCGCGCTGGCCGTTGCGGCCCGGCTGGGCGAGCGGCCGGTCGCCATCTCGGTGGCGGGGCCCGCCGAACGTATCGAAAAGCACCACGAATCCTATTTGGCGGCCCTGCGCGAAGTGCGCGATTCCCTGCTGGCCGACCATTGAATCCACACCCCCCTAAGGAGAAGACATGGACCTCGGATTGAAAGGTCGCGTGGCGGTTGTCACCGGCTCGGCACGCGGCATCGGCGCGGAAACCGCCCGAATGCTTGCGAAGGAAGGCATGGCCGTGGTGATCACGGACCTGGACCTGGATGCTGCGCGCGAGACCGCCGGCGGGATCGGGCTCGCTGGCGGGAAGGCCATTGCCGTGCAGTGCGACGTGCGCCAGGAAGACCAGGTGCGCAACATGATCGGCGCCGGCAAGGAAGCCTTCGGCAGCATCGACGTGCTGGTCAACAACGCCGGCCTGGTCAAGGACCGCACCATTCTCAAGATGGAAGAATCGGACTGGGACCTGGTGCTGGACGTCACGCTCAAGGGCGCGTTCCACACCTGTCGCGCGGCGCTGCCCTTCATGCATGAGAAGGGCTGGGGCCGGATCATCAATATCAGCTCGCGCGCGATGTTCGGCAATCCCGGGCAGGCCAACTACTCCACCGCCAAGGCGGGCATCATCGGCTTCACCCGGGCGCTGTCGCTGGAACAGGCGCGCAAGGGCGTGACGGTCAATGCCATCGCCCCGGGCTACATCGAGACCGAGTACATCAAGAGCCTGCCCAACTACGACACCATCCTGGCCAACGTGATGGCCAAGAACGCCGTGACCTTTCCGGGCCAGACCAGCGATATCGCCGGCGCGGTGGCCTTCATGGCGTCGGAGCATGCCCGCTACATCACGGGCACCACCCTGTTCGTGACCGGAGGCCGCTATGGTTGATCCCAATGTCGACATCGACGGCCTGGACGACAGCCAGCGCCTGCTGCGCGAGAACATCCGCCGCTACCTGAAGGAACACATCTCGCCGCGCATCGACCAGGCGGAGAAGGAGCGGCGCTTCCCGCAGGAAGCAATCACCGGCCTCGCCGACTTCGGCTACTTCGGTGGTTACATGAAAGAGGCCGACGGCGGCCTGGACCTCGACTACCCGACCTGGGCGGTGATGATGGAGGAAGCCGGCTACTGCTGGCTGTCCCTGCGCATCATCCTCAACACGCTGAATATCGTCGCGGGCATCATCAATGCCTATGGCACCGAGGCGCRGAAGGAATGCTTCATGCGCCCGCTGCTGCGCAACGAGCGCAAGACCTTCGTGTCGATCTCCGAGCCGGACGTTGGCTCCAACGTGGCCGAGATCAAGACCCGGGCCGACAAGCGCGGCGACCACTATGTGCTCAACGGCAGCAAGCTGTGGATCACCAACGGCATGTTCGCCGACTTCGGCATCGTGGTGGCGCGCACGTTCAGCGATACCTGCAACGGCGAGCTGTCGCTGTTCCTGGTGGAGCGCGACGTGACGCCGTACAGCGCCACGCCGGTGGAGACCATGTTCACGCGCAGCACCGGCACCGCGGCCTTCACCTTCGAGAACGCGGAGATCCCGGCCGCCAACCTGCTGGGCAAGGAAGGCCAGGGCCTGCGCCAGATCCTGATCGGCTTGAACTTCGGGCGCCTGAACGTGGCCATGGGGGCGGTGGGCGCGGCGCAATGCGCGCTGGACCTGTCGATCGACTACGCGCTGCAGCGCAAGCAGTTCGGGCGCCAGATCGGCGGCTTCCAGCTGGTGCAGAAGCACATCGTGGACATGACCATGCGCACGCAGGCCGCGCGGGCGCTGGGCTACCGCGCCGCGCGCTCGATGCAGAACGGTACGTCGCGCACGGAATGCTCGATCGCCAAGCTGTACGCCACCGAGGCCGCGTTCGAAGTCGCCAATCTGGCGTTGCAGGTACATGGCGGCATGGGCTACGCCACCGGCTACCCGATCGAGCGCATCTTCCGCGACACGCGCGGCGGCATGATCCCGGAAGGCACTACCGAAATCCAGACCCTGATCATCGGCCGCGAAATCCTGGGCATCAGCGCACTGACCTGACCCTGGCCCCCACCCAAATACGGAGACACAAGACATGACGCAGCCTGCCATCCTCGAGCAGATCGCCAATACCACGCTCTACTGGGAAGACCTGGTACCGGGCATGCAGTACAGCACCTCGTCGCGCACCATCACCGAAGCCGACGTCGCCGCCTTCGCCGCGCTGACCGGCGATTTCAACAAGGTGCACGTCGATGCCGAATACGCCAAGGGCACCATCTTCGGCCAGCGCATTGCCCACGGCATGCTGGTGGCCGCCTTCATGGCCGGCCTGACCTCGCGTTCGATTCCGAACCAGTTCTTTGAAGGTTCGCTGTTCAGCGTGCTGGAAAACCGCCTCAAGTTCCCCAAGCCCACATTCATCGGCGATACCATCCGCGTGGAAATCGAAGTGGTCGAGCAGAAGACCACCAGCCGCCCCGACCGCGGCATCATCGCCTTCCTGCGCAAGGGCATCAACCAGCGCGGCGAAGTGGTGGCGGAGATGGCAGCCACGTGCCTGTTCAAGCGCCGCACGCCGGGAGAGGCCCAATGAGCAGCCAGCCGATCTGGTTCAGCGACCTCTCGCGGCTGGTCAATCCGCGCTCGATCGTGCTGGTCGGCGCTTCCGAGAAGCCGGACAGCATCGGCGGCCGGACGCTGGAGAACCTGACCACCTTCTCCGAGTTTACGGGTGACCTGCATCTGGTCAACCCGGGCCGCGCCGAAATCCACGGCAGGCCATGCGTGGCCTCGGTCAATGACCTCAAGGAAGCGCCCGACCTGGCCATCCTGGCCGTGCGCGCCGACATGGTCATCCAGACCCTGCGCGATTGCGGCAGGCTCGGCGTCAAGTTCGCCATCGTCTTCACTTCCGGCTTCGGCGAAACCGGCGAAGACGGCCGCGCGGTGGAAGCCGAGATGCGCGAGATCGTGGCCAGCACCGGCATGCGCATCTACGGCCCCAACTGCCCGGGCCTGAACAACATGAACGCGCGGCTGGGCCTGACCTTCTCGCCGGCATGGCGCATCGACCGCCGCCCCGGCCCGATCGGCGTCGCCACGCAGGGCGGCGGCCTCGGCCGCTCGTTCATCCAGGCGATGGACCGCGGCGTGGGCGTGGGCTTGTGGTGCTCCGGTGGCAACGAGGTGGACCTGGAGGTCAGCGACTACATCCACTACATGGCCGAAGCGCCGGACATCGAGGTGATCGTCACCACGCTGGAAGGCGTGCGCAACGGCCCGCGCTTCATGGCCGCAGCGTTGCATGCCGCGCGGTGCGGCAAGCCCATCGTCGCGATCAAGGTCGGCAAGTCGGAATACGGCGCCAAGGCGGCGCAGTCGCACACCGCCGCGATTGCCGGCTCGGCGGAGATCAACAGCGCGGTGTTCAGCCAGCTCGGCATCATCGAAGTGGACGACATCGACGAGCTGATCGACGTGGCCTCGCTGCTGGCGCGGCGCAAGCCCTCCGGCAAGGAACAGCTGGCCGTGTACAGCTTCTCCGGCGGCACCGCGGCGCTGGCTTCCGACATGGTGGGACTGGCCGGGCTGAAGCTGTCGGAGTTCGCGCCGGCGACCACCGAGGCACTGCGCGCCGCCCTGCCCGGCTTCGCCGCCTTCAGCAACCCGGTGGACGTGACCGCCGAAGTGCTCGTCAATACCGAGGTCAGCTACGCCACGCTCAAGGCCACCGCCGCCGATCCCAACACCGACCTGGTGCTGGTGCCGATCCCGGTGGAGTACGGCAAGACCACGGCCATGCTGGCCGACAGCATGGTGCGCGTGCAGCTGGAGCAACCGGACACGCCGATCGTGCCGGTGTGGATGAGCGACCGCACCGGAGAAGGCCATCGCAAGATGATCGACGGCGGCCTGATGCCGATGCGCGCAGTCGGCAACGCCGTGCTCGCCATCCAGCGCTTCATTCACTACGGCCGCTGGAAAGCCCGCTTCGAGCGCGCATGGCAGCCGCTGGGCAGCGCAAGCGCTGCCGGCGCCACGGCCGCCACGGCCAACCTGTCCGAAGCGGTGACCAAGGCACTGCTGGAACGGGCCGGCATTCCGACGCCCCGTGGCGTGGTGGCGCGCACTGCTGCCGAGGCGGCCAGCGCCTTCCGCGATGTCGGCAACGGCAAGGCGGTGATGAAGATCGTCAGCGCGGACATCACGCACAAGACGGACATCGGCGGCGTGCGGCTTGGCATCGCCTCCGAAAGCGCGGCGATGGCGGCCTACGAGGAGATCCACGCCAACGGCGCGCGGGCCAGTGGCACCGCGCGGATCGAGGGCGTGCTGGTGGAGCCGATGCTGCCCGCCCCGTTCGTCGAAGCCGTGGTCGGCATCCACCGGGACCCGGTGTTCGGCCACGTCTGCACCTTCGGCCTCGGTGGCGTCAGCATCGAACTGTTCAAGGATGTCAGCCGGCGCCTGCTGCCGCTCACGCCGGACTCGGCGCGCGAGATGATCAGCGAGACCCGCTGCCACGAACTGCTCAAGGGCTATCGCGGCCAGCCGGCCTGCGACATCGACGCGCTGGTCGGCATGCTGGTCAAGCTCTCGGACTTTGTCGCCGCGCATGCCGACAAGATCGAAGAACTGGAAATCAATCCCCTTGCGGTGCGCCCGCAAGGCGAGGGAGTGGCCGCGCTGGATGCCGTTCTCTCATATCAAGGCACGGAGCCTCCCCATGGTAAAGACTGAAATCGGCTACACCACCACCGACACCATCATGGTGCGCGGCCTGAACCTCGCGACCGAGATCATCGGCAAGTTCGACTTTGTCGACATGATCTTCTTCACCACGCTGTCGCGCCTGCCGTCGCCGCGCGAGAAGGTCATGGTCAATGCACTGCTGGTGACCACGGCCGACCATGGCATCACCCCCAGCTCGCTGTCGGCCCGCCTCACCTACATTGGCGCGCCGGAAGCCCTGCAGGGTGCGGTGGCCACGGGCCTGCTCGGCGCGGGCAGCGTGTTCCTCGGCCCCATGCAGAACGCGGCCGAGATGCTCAACGAAGGCGCCAGCGCGCTGGCGGACGATGCCCCGGACGAGCAAGTGCGCGAAGCCGCCCGCGCGCTGGTCCGCCTCCACAAGGAGCGCCGCCAGCAGATCTTCGGCGTCGGCCACCCCATCCATGTYGATGGCGACCCGCGCGTGCCCGCGCTGCGCGAGCTGTCGCGCGAGCACGGCTACTACGGCCGGCACTGGCGCCTGATGGAAGCCATCGTCGACGTGCTGGTGAAGGAGCAGCACCGCAAGCTGCCGATGAACGTAGTGGGCGCGATCGGCGCGATCGTGGCGGCGATGGGGCTGGATCCGCTGATCGCGCGCGGCCTGGCGCTGGTGGGCCGCTCGGCCGGCCTGCTGGCCCATGTGCTCGAAGAGAAGACACAACCGATGGCACGCGAGGCGTGGCAGCTCGTCCTGAAAGACGACCCGCGCAACGTGCTGCCCTGAGCAGCGGCCCCGGCCGTCGCAAGCAAAGGAAGAGACGATGCAGAAACTGACCGAAGAGCGGCGCATGATCCAGGACGCCGCGCGCCAGTTCACGATGGAGCGCGTGCTGCCCATCGCCAACAAGCTGGACCCCGAAAAGGGCCAGATCCCGCGCGAACTGATCGACGAGATGGCCGAGCTTGGCTACTTCGGCATCCTGATTCCCGAAGAATACGGCGGCCTGGGGCTGGGCGCCTACGAGTACTGCCTGGTGGCCGAGCAGCTGTCGCGCGGCTGGATGAGCGTGGGCAGCCTGATCGCGCGTGGCAATGGGCTGATCGGCGCGCTGAAGGGGCTGTCGCCGCAGAAGAAGGCCGAGTACCTGCCGCGCATGGCGCGCGGCGAGTTCCTGGGCGCATTCTCGCTGTCCGAGCCCAACGCCGGCTCCGACATCGCCAATATCACCTGCCGCGCGGTGCGCGACGGCGACGACTGGGTCATCACCGGCAGCAAGTACTGGTGCACCTTTGCCGACGAAGCCGACTTCATCCTCGTGATCTGCCGCACCGACCCGGTCATGGACCCGAAGGCGCGCCACAAGGGCCTCTCTGCCTTCATGGTGGAAAAGCCGCGCGGCGCGCTGCCGGAGAACGTCAAGGGCAGCATCATCCCCAAGATCGGCTACCACGGCTGGACGACGTGGGAACTGGCCTTCGACGGCTGCCGCGTGCCGCATGCCAAGATGGTGGGCGAGCAAGGCAAGGCCTTCTACCTCGCCACCGCCGGCCTGGAGACGGCCCGTGCCCATACCGCCGCGCGCTCCATCGGCCTGGCGCAGGGCAGCCTGGAAGATGCGGTCCGGTACGCGCAGGACCGCGCGCAGTTCGGCAACCCCATCGCCAGTTTCCAGGCCATCCGCTTCAAGCTGGCCGACATGGCCACGCAGGTCGAAGCCGCGCGCGCCCTGCTCTACGCTGTGTGCGAGAAGATCGACGAGGGCGAGCGCGCGGACACGGAAGCGTCGATGGTCAAGCTGTTCGCCAGCGAGATGTGCGAGCGCGTCACCAGCGAGGGCCTGCAGGTCCACGGCGGCGCGGGCTACACCACGCACTTCGCGGCGGAGCGCTACTGGCGCGACGCGCGCCTGACCAAGATCTTCGAAGGCACCTCCGAGATCCAGATGCGCATCATCTCCGATGCCATGCTGGGCAAGCTCGCCACCTGACCCGGGAGCCCTTCGTGCCAATACAAGCCAACTCCGCGGGTGCCCTTGCCGGCCTGCGCGTGATCGATCTCACGCAGATGCTGGCGGGGCCTTTCTGTACCCAGATCCTGGCCGACCACGGCGCCGACGTGATCAAGGTCGAGGCCATGACCGGCGACGGCACGCGCGTGACCGGCCCTTTCTGCGCCGACGATACGCTGCGTGACTTCGGCGGCTATTTCCAGAGCGTCAACCGCAACAAGCGCTCGATTGCGCTGGACCTGAAGACCGACAGCGGGCGCGAGATCCTGCTCCGGCTGATCGACGAAGCCGACGTGGTGGTGGAAAACTTCCGCACCGGCGTGATGGAACGCCTCGGCCTTTCCTACGAAAGCCTGCGCCGGACCAACCCGCGCCTGGTCTACGGCACCGTGCGCGGCTTCGGCGATCCGCGCAGCGGCGCCAGCCCCTATGCCCAATGGCCGGCGTATGACGTGGTTTCGCAGGCCATGGGCGGGATGATGGGCATCACCGGCCCGGACCGCGACACGCCGACCAAGATCGGCCCCGGCGTGGGCGATACCGTGCCGGCGCTGATGCTGTGCATCGGCATCCTGGCGGCCGTCAGCCGGGCCCGCGAAACCGGCCAGGGCCAGTTCGTCGACGTGGCGATGACCGATGCCGTGCTGGCCATGTGCGAGCGCATCGTCTACCAGGCGTCCTATACCGGCGCGGTGCCGGCGCCGGAAGGCAACCGCCATCCGCTGCTGTGCCCGTTCGGCCTGTTCCGCGCCGCCGACGGCCATGTATCGGTCGCCTGCGCCACCGACACCTTCTGGCAGAAGCTGGCCATCGCCATCGGCCGTCCCGACATGGCCACCGACGACGCCTTCGCAACGAATGCCGCGCGCGTGCAGCGCCAGCAGCAGGTCATCGACGCGATCGAGGCCTTTACCGCGGTGCGCAGCAAGGCGGAAATCGCGGCCGCGCTGGGCGGAAAAGTGCCCTTCGGACCGGTCTACAACTCGGCCGAGATCTTCGCCGACCCGCACTACGCGGTGCGGGAGATGCTGGTGGAGGTCGAACAGCCCGGCTCGGCCACCCCGGTGAAGATCGCCGGCGTGCCGATCAAGCTGAGCGAGACCCCGGGCGCGGTGCGCCGGCGGGCACCGCTGCTGGGCGAGCATACCGACGAGGTGCTGGGTTCGGCCGGATATGCCGAAGAAGAGATCCATCGCTTGCGCCAGGGGGGCGTGGTGCGATAGCGCGGCGTGGTAGGCTTCCGACGCCTTACGAAATTTCGTATAGTACTGTCGATACCCGAACTCCAGCCTCCCTATCCATGCCTACCCTGATCCCAGCCGCCGGCCGTGCCATGGCTGTCTTCGAAGTCTTCGCGCGCGAGCGGCGCGAGTTGTCCAATTCGGACATGGCGCGCCTGCTGTCCTTGCCGGAAAGCAGCACGTCGGACCTGCTGCATACGCTGCACTCGCTCGGCTACCTGATGCGCACGACGCGCAGCCGGCGCTTCTATCCGAGCGGACGCCTGTTCGACGTCGCGCGCCAGATCGCCGAGAACGATCCGCTCAGCACCGTTGCCCAGGAGGCCGTGGAACAGGTGGGCGGGAAGACCAACGAAAGCGTCTACTTCGGCGTGCTCGACACCGCGGCGGTCAAGGTCGTTGCCGTCCAGCCCAGCCGGCAG
Organism: Cupriavidus sp. 05N40; assembly: GCF_056397305.1. Taxonomy (NCBI): domain Bacteria; kingdom Pseudomonadati; phylum Pseudomonadota; class Betaproteobacteria; order Burkholderiales; family Burkholderiaceae; genus Cupriavidus; species Cupriavidus sp. 05N40. Next base: position 47,333 of record NZ_JBFTND010000030.1, on the reverse strand, counting down.
CCGCTGCGCTACATCATCGAAGTCGGTTCGCGGGCCGCGCTGCATGCGTCCGCGCTGGGCAAGGGGCTGCTGAGCCTGCTCCCGCCCGAGGAAGCGCGCGCCATGCTGGCCAACAGCAACCTGCGCCCGCTGACCGAGCACACCGTTGTCGACATCGACACGCTGATGGCGCAGGTTGCCCGCGGCGCCAGGCGCGGCTGGCATGAAGCGCGCGAGGAAGGCAGCGAGGGCGTCTATGGGCTGGCGGTGACCGGCCTGCTGGGCGGGCAACCGGCGGGCATCTCGCTGGCAGGCCCGGCGGATCGCATGAAGAAAAACCACGATGCCTATCTGGCCGCGCTGATGGAGGTGCGCGATGCATTGATGGAGAACGCATAGCCGTCTTCCGACGCCACGGCACCCTGACGCGATACAGGCGGTGTATTGCGCGACATACCGAAAGTATTTTTCACATCGCCCCGCTGTCCGTAGCATCGAATGGAACCCCCTTGCGGAGCGCGTCRCTCCGGCAGGAACGATCCCAGACATTTTTATTCGATCCTCCTATGAACAGCTTCCTGGACCTCAAGCGCGAAGGCGCCGTTGCACTGATCACCATGAACCGCCCGGAAACGCGCAATGCGATTTCGGACGACGATGCCGTACAGGCCGTGGTGGAGATGTGCGAGACGCTCAATCGGGACATGTCTGTCCGCGCCGCGATCCTGACCGGCGCGGGCCCGGCGTTTTCTTCCGGCGGCAATCTCAAGACCCTGCGCGACAAGATGGGCAGCGGACTGGGCGAGCCCATCCGCTCCCGCCAGGCCTACCGCGACGGCATCCAGCGCGTGCCGCTGGCGCTGGCCGGCCTGGAGGTGCCGATCATCGCGGCCGTCAACGGACCGGCCCTTGGCGCGGGCAATGATCTTGCCTGCCTCTGCGATATCCGCATTGCTTCGCAGCAGGCGGTGTTCGCGGCCACCTTCGTCAAGCTGGGGCTCATTCCCGGCGATGGTGGCGCCTGGCTGCTGCCTCGTGTGATCGGCATGTCGCGCGCTTGCGAGCTGGCCTTTACCGGCGACACCATTGACGCCCGCCAGGCACTGGACTGGGGGCTCGTCTCGCAGGTGGTGCCGGCCGATGCGCTAGTGCAGACCGCGATGGAACTGGCCCAGCGCATCGCCCGCAACTCCGGCCATGCGCTGCGCATGACCAAGCGCCTGCTGCGCGAATCCATCCACGCACGGATGGACACCATCCTGGAGATGTCGGCTGGCTTCCAGGCCCTGGCGCATCACACGGCCGAACACGAAGCCGCGCTGGACGCTTTCCTGCAGCGGCGCGCCTGACAGGCAGCCCCCCGCCCCCGGGGACCGGTCACCGGCAGGCAATACGCCGCCGGGAAGATAACTTCCAAGGAGACAACATGGCATTTCCCACTCTGAAGCGGTGCCTGGTCGCGACATCGCTGGCGCTGACCGTGATGCCGGCCACCGCGCAGTCCGACTTCCCGACCCATCCCGTGAAGGTCATCGTCTCGCTGCCGCCGGGCAGCGGCGCGGACACCACGGCACGCTTCATTTCGCAGCACCTGGGCGAGAAGTTCAAGCAGCCCTTCGTGGTAGAGAACCGCCCTGGCGCCAACAGCTTCATCGGCGCGCGCGCGGTGGCCGAGGCCGCACCGGATGGCTACACCCTGTTCGTTGGCAGCAATTCGTCGATGGTGACCAATGTGGCTGTGTTCAGGACCCTGCCCTATGACCCGGTCAAGGATTTCGTCGCGGTCGAACGTATCGCGCGCTTTGCCATGGTGGTCGTGGTGCCGGCCAACTCGCCCTACAAGACGCTCGACAACCTTGTGGAAGCGGCTCGCAAGGCGCCTGGCAAGCTCAACTATGCCAGCGGCAGCGCGGGCTACCAGGTTGCCGTGGAGCTCTTCCATGAGCGCTTCCGCATGAAGGGCAATCCGATCACCTACAAGGGCACCGCACCGGCCATGACGGACGTCGCCGCCGGCAACGTCGACTATTCGATCGGCGAGATCAGCGCGGTGCTGCCGCTGATCCGCGGTGGCCGCCTCCGTGCGCTGGCCGTCACTGACACGCAGCGCCTGAAGGAGCTGCCGCAGGTGCCCACCGTCGCCGAAAGCGGCGCACCGGGTTTCGAGGTATTTGCCTGGACCGGCGTCTTTGCACCGGCCAAGGTGCCCGAGAAGATCGTCAAGGCGCTCTCCGATGCCGTTCGCGAAACCATGCAGCAGCGCGACAGCGTGAAATTCATCGAGAACCTTGGCGGCAGCGTGTACTCCGGCGGGCCGCAGCAACTCAGGCAGTTCCAGCTGGCGGAAATCCAGCGCACCCGCGAGATCGTCAAGACCGCCGGGATTCCGGTGGAGTGAGACTCCCTGGGCGCCAGCCGCAACACAACTACCGCAAAAGGAACACGATGGGCCCTCTCGCAGGCATGAAGATCATCGAACTGGCCGGCATCGGCCCCGGCCCCATGGCGGGCATGCTGCTGGCCGACATGGGCGCCGAGGTGCTGCGCATCGAGCGCCCCGGCGACGCCGACCTCGGCGTCAAGCGCGAGCGTCGCTTCGACCTGATGCTGCGCAACCGCAAGTCGATCGCGCTCGACCTGAAGGATCCGCAGGCCGTCGCCATCGTGCTGGACCTGGCGGAGAAAGCCGACGCGCTGATCGAAGGCTTCCGCCCCGGCGTCACGGAACGCCTCGGCCTGGGACCGGCGGACTGCCTGGCGCGCAATCCGCGCCTGGTCTACGGCCGCGTCACCGGATGGGGCCAGACCGGCCCGCTGGCGCACACCGCCGGCCATGACATCAACTACATCTCGCTGACGGGCGCCCTGAACGCCATCGGCGGGCGTGGCCAGGCGCCCGCGATTCCGCCGGCCTATCTCGGCGACTTCGCCGGCGGCGCGATGTTCCTGGTCACGGGCGTGCTGGCGGCGCTGATCGAAGCCGGCAAGTCGGGACAGGGACAGGTGGTCGATGCCGCCATCGTCGATGGCACCGCGGCGCTGGGAACCGTCTTCTATGGCATGACCGCCGCCGGCCAGTGGCAACAGGCGCGCGGCACCAATGTGCTCGATTCCGGCGCGCACTACTACAACGTCTACCGCTGCAAGGACGGGCGCTGGATCTCGGTCGGGCCGATCGAGGCGCGCTTCTACCGCGACTTGCTCGAACGCATCGGCATCGACCCCGCCAGCCTGGGCGAGCAACTCGATGCGCACGGCTGGGAAGCCGCGCGCGAACGGCTGGCCGCGGTGTTCGGGACCCGCACGCGGGACGAGTGGTGCCAGATGCTGGAGGGGACCGATGCCTGCTTCGCGCCCGTGCTCGATTTCACCGAAGCGCCGCAGCACGCCCACCTGAAGGCGCGCGAGACCTTCGTCGAGGTGGATGGCATTGCCCAGCCCGCCCCGGCGCCGCGCTTCAGCCGCACGCCGAGCGCCCCGCCCACGGCCCCGCGCGCGCCGGATGCGCGCCGCTACGATGAAGTGCTGGCCGGCTGGCTGCCGCCGGCAGCGATCGAACAGGTGCAGGCGCTCGCCACCGGCACCTGAGCCGCGCACGGGGCAATGCCGGATTGCGCATTGCCCCGCCTTCGCGCATAGTTGGCCGCGCGGCGATGGTGCCGCGCCCCACCCGTCTCATCGCATGGACCTCCGACAGATCAAACAGGCGCTGGTGCTGAGCGAAACGCTCAATTTCCACCGTGCCGCCGAGCGGCTGCACATGGCGCAGCCGCCCCTGTCCACCGCCATCCGCAAGCTGGAAGAAGAACTCGGGGTGACCCTGTTCGAGCGCCTGCCATCCGGCCTGCGCCTGACACCCGTGGGTGAAACCGTGCTACGCCAGATGCGCAACACGCTCTTTTTCGCCGACGAGATTCGCCGTGCCGCCAGCGAGGGCGAGCGTGGCGAGCAGGGCAAGCTGCGCGTGGGCTTCGTCGGCTCCGCGGTGTACTCGCTGATGCCACGGCTGATCCGCACCTTCCGCCTGCGGTATCCGCGCGTCGACCTGGTGATCGAGGAATCCACCACCGTCGAGCTGCTGCGCCGGCTGGACGAACACTCGCTGGACGTGGCGCTGGTGCGCTACCCCGTCCTGGAGCGAACCGGCGCCAGCGTATTGCTGCTGCAGCCCRACCCGATGGTGCTTGCCGTCAGCGCAGACTCGCCGCTGGCCGCGTGCGAAGCGGTGAGTCTGGCGGAGCTCGGCGCCACCCCGTTTATCGTGTATTCGCGGACCTTCGTGCCGGCCATGTATTCGATGACGATGATGGCCTTCCATGAAGCGGGCATCCAGCCTCCTATCGCACAGGAGGCAGTGCAGGTGCCATCGATCCTGGCACTGGTGGAAAGCGGCCTGGGCGTGGCACTGGTTCCCGCCGCGGCAGCCAGGCAGGCCGGCGACGGAGTGAAGCTGGTTCAGCTGACCGGCATGCCGCCCAGGCTGAACCTCGGGATTGCGCTGGTGACGCTGCCGGATACCGTCAACGCCACCACGCGCAACTTCGTTGCCATTGCGCGCGAGATCATGCCCGAGCCGCCCGATGCGCATGCGCCGGGCGAGTCCTGATCCTTGCCTTTATTCCGCCTGCGGCACGATCGCGGCGCCGTAGGCCGGATCGGCGAAGAACGCATCGCCGCACTGGACAGACGCATCGAGGTTGCTGGCCGCCTGTGCCGGCAGGTCGCAGGGATTGCGCGCGGCACCGGGGTAGGCGAAGTGCCGGGCATGCCGGGTGTGACGGGCGTGCCGGGCGTGAGGGCCCGGCACCGCCCGGAGCCGGCGCTCAGCTCGCCAGGTGATACCCGCCGTTTACGCCAAGGTGCTGGCCAAGAATGTACGACGACGCGTCGGACAGCAGGAAGCAGATCGGCTGCGCCACTTCCTCGGGCTGCGCCCAGCGGCCCATCGGGATCATCGACAGGATGCCATCGCGGAAGCGGTCGCCACGAATGGTCTCGGTCATCGGCGTTTCCACCACGCCCAGGCAGACCGAATTGGTACGCACGCCGTACTTGCCCCATTCGCGCGCGGCGCTCATGGTCATGCCCAGCATGCCGGCCTTGGCGCTGGCATAGTTGATCTGGCCGATCGAGCCGCGGCGCCCGGCTTCGGACGAGATATTGACGATCGATCCCTTGACGCTCTCTCCCTTCTTGGCGCGTTCCACCAGGTGCGCGCCCACCGCCTGCAGCCACAGGAAGGAGCCGGTCAGGTGGCAGTCGATGACCTCGTTCCAGGTCGACAGCGTCATGTTCTCGATCATCGCCGCGCGCACGATGCCGGCGCAGTTGACCAGCCCGTCCACCTTGCCGAAGTGCGACAACGCGTGCTCCATCGACGACGCGACGAAGTCGGCGTCCGACACGCTGCCCGCGTAGGCAACCGTATGGTCAGGGTAGCGCGCGCTGATCTCCTGCAGCGCCTCGCGCTTCATGTCGACCAGGCCGACCTTCGCGCCAAGCTGCAGTGCCAGTTCGGCCGTGGCCTTGCCCACGCCTTGCGCGGCGCCGGTGACGATGATGACTTTCCCTTTCAGGGACATGAGATCCGACATGGTGTTCTCCTCGATTTCCAACAGGTTCAATGGTGCCGGCGGCCTTCCAGGCAGCCGAGATGGTATTGGGTGTCGCCGTGCAGCTGGTCCAGCACCAGCACGCGGCGCAGGTAGTGCCCGACGGCGTATTCCTCGGTCATGCCGATGCCGCCATGCATCTGGATGGCTTCCTGCGTGACCTGGCGTGCCGCCTGGCCGATATAGGCCTTGGCGGCATGCGCCTGCTCCGCGCCCGTGGCCAGGTCGTTGCGACCGGCCAGCGCCAGGGCCAGCGAAAGCGACAGGCTGCGGCTCTGCTCCAGCGCCACCAGCATGTCCACCGCGCGGTGCTGCAATGCCTGGTTCGAGCCGATCAGCTTGCCGAACTGCTTGCGCGTCCTGAGATAGTCGACCGTCAGCGCATACGCGCCTTGCATGGCACCGACCATTTCGGCGCAGGCAGCGTTGATGCCAGGCGCCAGTACCCGATCGATGACGGCACTGCCGGCGTCGGCGTCGAGCAGTTCGGCATGGGCGCCATCGAGCCGCACGTCGGCAGCCGGCGTGCCGTCGATCAGGCGGTAGCCGTCGCGCTGCACCCAGCCTTCCACGCCGGCGGCAGCTTGCACGGCCACGCGTCCCGGTACGGCCTCGCCGTGGGCCCACGCCACCTTCAGCTCGCCTTGGGCGATGCGGGGCAGCAGCCGGGCCTTTTGCGCACCGGACCCTGCCGCGGCAAGCGCGGCGGCCGCCATCACAGCGGTCCCGTGGTACGGCTCCAGCGACAGACAGCTTCCCAGTTCCCGCRAGACCAGCATCTGGTCGACCGCATCGCCGCCGAAGCCACCGAATTCCTCGGGAATCGCCGCACCCAGCACGCCAAGGTCCGCCAGCGAGCGCCAGGCCCGGGCGCCGTGCCCGTCATCGTGTGCCACGTACTGCTGGCGCTTTTCGAAGGAATACTCGCGGCCCAGCAGCCGCGTCAGGCTGTCCAGCAACTGCTGCTGGACGTCGTTCCGTTGCAGGTTCATCGCAGATCCAGGACAGTGGCGGAAAGAATGTTCTTCTGCACCTCGGTGCTGCCGCCGAAGATCGAGACGGCACGCGAGTACAGGAAGGACCTGGCAAGCGTGCCGGTGTCCGCGCGCAAGGCGTCGGTGCCGCTCATGAGGCAGATCACGTCGGTGATGGCCTGGAAGATCTCGCTGCCGCGCACTTTCAGCATCGGCGACAGCTTCATGTCGGCGTGGCCGCCGTGCATGCGGAACTGGGTCACCTCCAGCGCGTGCAGATCTGCCTCGATCATCGCGATACGGCCTCGCCATGGCGCCAGCATCCCGGCTGGCCGGCCTTCGGCTTGCAGGCGCGCCAGCAGGTCCCTGGCATAGGCCACGCGCTCCTTGCTGCGGCCGATGCCGGCAATATAGGCGCGCTCATGGCCGAGCAGGAACTTGGCATAGTCCCAGCCCTTGTTCTCCTCACCGACCAGGTTCCCGGCCGGCACCAGCACGTTGTCGAAGAACACTTCGTTCAGGCTGTGGCGGCCGTCGATGCTGATGATGGGCCGCACGGTGATGCCGGGCGACTTCAGGTCGACCAGGATGAAGGAGATGCCGGCCTGCGGCTTGGCGGCGTCCGGGTCGGTGCGCACCAGGCAGAAGATCCAGTCCGAGTAGTGCGCCTGGCTGGTCCAGATCTTCTGGCCATTGACCAGGTAGCCGTCCGCCGTGCGCTCGGCGCGCGTCTTCAGCGAGGCCAGGTCCGAACCGGAGCCCGGCTCCGAGAAGCCCTGGCAGACCTGGATGTCGGCGTTCAGCAGCCTGGGCAGGAAGTACTCGCGCTGCGCGTCGCTTCCGAAGTGGACCAGCACCGGGCCCAGCATGGTGATATTGAAGATATGCGGCGGCGGCACCGGTGCGCAGGCGCATTCGTCGGCGAAGATCTGCTGCTGCGCTGCGTCCCAGCCTGCACCGCCAAAGGCCGTTGGCCATGCGGGCGCGCCCCAGCCGCGCGCGTTCAGCCTGCGCTGCCACAGTTCGGTGTCCGCCTTGGAGGCGAAGCCGCCCGCCCGCAGGCGCTGGCGCATGTCGTCGGGCAGGTTCTCGGCGATAAAGTCGCGGATCTCCTGCCGGAACGCCTTGTGTTGCTCGGAATAGAGCAGGTCCATGGTTGTCCTTCGGTTGGTGGGGCTCAGCACCCCTTGAAAACAGGCGTGCGCTTGTCCGCGAAGGCGCGCAGGCCCTCCTGCATGTCGTGGGAGCGCTGGTGGTCGCGGAACTCCAGCAGTTCATGTCGCAAGGCGTCGGCCAGGGCCTTGTCGGCGGCCTCCGCCGCCACCCGCTTCATGCGCGCCAGCACCAGCGGGCTGCGGCCTGCCAGCTCTGCGGCCAGGGCCTGGGCGCACTGCGCCAGCTCGCTGTCGGCTACCACTTCATTGACCAGCCCGTGGCGCTCCATCTGCGCCGCCGTGAACGTGCGGCCCGTGAACAGCAGGTAGCGGGCCACGTTGACCGGCAGCTTGCGCGGCAACACGGCCGCGCCGCCGGCGCCGGGAAACACGCCGAAGTTGGCATGGGCGTCGCCCAGGCGCGCCGACTCGGCCGCCACCACCAGGTCGCAGGCCAGCACCAGCTCCAGCCCGCCCGCCACCGCCAGACCGTTGACCGCGGCAATGACGGGTTTCGGGAACGTGCGCAGCGTGGCAAAGAATGCCGTTGCCACGTCGATGAAGTCGGCCTCGCCGGCGGCTACCGGCGCCGACACTTCCTTCAGGTCCGCGCCGGCGCAGAAGGCACGGCCATTGGCAGTCAGTACAACCACGCGCACGGCGGGATCGTCCCGCCACAAGCGCAGTTGGGCGTCCAGCCCGCGCATCAGCTCGCGGCTCAGGCTGTTCATGGCGGCGGGCCGGTCCAGGGTCAGCCAGCCCACGGCGCCGCGAAGTTCATGCAGATGGCTCATCGGCGGGCTCCGTTCAGCACAGCTCGATCGCCACCGCCGTGGCCTCGCCACCGCCCAGGCACAGGCTGGCCATGCCGCGGCGCAGGCCGCGCTGGCGCAGCGCGTGGAGCAGCGTCACCAGCAGCCGCGCGCCGGTGGCGCCGACCGGGTGGCCCAGTGCGCAGGCGCCGCCGTTGACGTTGAGCCGGTCATGCGAAATGCCAAGTTCCTGCAGCGTGACCAGGGTCACCACGGCAAAGGCTTCGTTGACCTCGTAGAGATCGACGTCCTGCGCGCTCCAGCCGGCCTTGTCCAGCAGACGGCGCATGGCGGCGGCCGGCGCATCCACGAACTGCTGCGGCGCCTGGGCATGCGTGGCGTGGCCGACGATGCGCGCGAGCGGGGCCAGGCCCTGGCGCAGTGCATCGCTTTCGCGCATCAGCACCAGCGCGGCGGCGCCGTCGGAGATCGACGACGCGTTGCCGGCGGTCACGGTGCCTTCCTTGCGGAATACGGCCTTGAGCTTCGGCAGCCTGGCGGCGTCGCACTGGCCGGGCGTCTCGTCCCGGGTGAACAGCGTCTCGTCGCCTTTGCGCTTGAGCGTAAGCGGGGTGGTCTCGTGGTCGAACGTGCCTTCCTGCACGGCACGCTGGGAGCGCAGCAGGCTTTCACGGGCATAGGCGTCCTGCGCTTCGCGGCCAATGCCGCGCTCCTGCGCCGAGAGATCGGCGTAATAGCCCATCAGGTGGCCTTCGTAGGCATCCTCCAGGCCGTCGCAGTACATATGGTCAAGGAGCTGGCCATGTCCGAGGCGATATCCCTGGCGCCCGCGCGGCACGATATAGGGGGCGTTGGTCATGGACTCCATGCCACCCGCCACCGCCACCGAACAGGTGCCGGCCAGCAGCAGGTCGTGCGCCAGCATGACGGCCTTCATGCCCGAGCCGCACATCTTGCTGAGCGTGGTGGCCGGCGTGGAGACCGGCAGGCCCGCGCCGAGCACGGCCTGGCGCGCCGGCGCCTGGCCCAGGCCGGCGAACAGGCAGCAGCCCATCAGGGCCTCGTCGACCGAGGGCGGGTCGACGCCCGCCTCAGCCACGGCAGCGCGGATGGCCACGGCGCCCAGTTGCGGTGCCGTGTACTGCGCCAGTGCGCCGTTGAACGCCCCGATGGGCGTGCGCTTCGCGCCGACGATCACGATGGAATCAGTTTTCTGCATGTCAGGGGTTCCAGCAAATCAAGGGGTCAGGCTGCGGCAGGCGCCAGTTGCAGCCGCACGAAGTCCAGGATCTCCTGGCCGGTGCCGTTCGGCCGCGCGAACAGCGCATCGCCGAGTGCCGTGGCGCAGGCGGTTTCCGTGCCCGCGCAGGCACGCCATTCATGCAGCCGCCGCGTGAACAGGCCAAGCGCGAGTTCCTCGGTGATGCCGATGGCACCGTGCACCGCGTGCGCGATGGCGGCGACACGGGTGGCCGCCTCGCTGCAGCGCAGCTTGGCGGTGGCCGCCAGCAGCGGGCGCGGCAGGTAGCCGTCGGCGGCGCAGCCCAGGCGCGCGCCGAAGCTCGACGCGTTGGCCTGCTCGGCCAGCACGCTGAGTTCCTGCTGCATCGCCTGGAACTGCGAGATCGCGCGGCCGAACTGCTGGCGGTTGTTGACGTATTCGATGCTCATGGCCTGGATGCGCGCCATGGCGCCGGCCATGCCCGCGGCATGCACGACGTTGCAGATGGCCACCACGTCCGCCGCGCCAGCCGGCATGCGGCGGATGGCCTGTGCCGCCGACTCCCAGCGCAGCGTGGCCGATGCTTGCGCACGGTAGGCCCCGGGCGTGGCATGCGCCAGCGCGCGCGGCATCAGCAGCCACTCGCCGCGCCAGCCAACCAGCACCTGGTGCGCCAGCGCGCCACCCGGCACTTCGCGGCAGACGATGGCATCGCCCGCCAGCGCCAGCGCAGGGGCCACGGCGATGCACTCGCCCGCGCGCTCATGCCCGGCGCTTGCCAGGATGGCGCGAGCGATCGCCGTCTCGGCGAACGGATGGCTCAGGCCGGCGCGGCCGGCGGCCAGGAACAGCGGAAATGCGTCAGTCAGCGACAGGCCCGCCCCGTCCAGCTCCGCGGGCACGAGCGCGTCGGTGTAACCGAGCGCATCGATGGCGGCCCATTGCGCGTCGGCGCCCTCGCCGGACTCGCTGCGCCGCACTTGTTCGTCCGAGCACAGGCCGGTCAGCGCGCGCTCGAAGCCTTCGATCAGGGAATCAGTCATGGTGTGTGTCGTCTCAGCGAAGTCCGAGGGAGCGCGCGATGATGCCGCGCAGGATCTGGCGCGTGCCGCCGCGCAGGGAGAAGCTCGGGCAAAGCTGCGTGATATAGGCATGCGCACGCAACAGGTCTTCGGACGGATGGAAAGCGGGCATCTGCTCCATCGCTTCGCTGATCCAGCCGGGCACGGCCTGCTCGAACTCCGTGCCGAGGTCCTTGACATACGACGCATCGATCTCCGGGTTCTCGCCCTTGTCGAGCCGGTCGGCCACGGCCAGCGACATCGCCCGCAGTACCGCCATGCGGCCCGCGATACGTCCGGCGATCGCCTTGACCGAGTCCGGCACCGGCAGGCCGGATGCCTTCACCTCGGCCAGCCAGGTCTCGGCCAGCATCAGGCTGGTCAGGATGCGCTCCGGGCCGCTGCGCTCGAAGGCCAGCTCCGAGGTCACCTGCTTCCAGCCCGAGCCCTCTTCGCCCACCAGCGCATCCGCGGGCAGGTCCACGTCCTCGAACACCACCTCGCAGAAGTGGCCGTCACCGGCCAGGTCGCGGATCGGGCGCGCGGTGATGCCGGGCAGGCTCAGGTCGATCAGCACCTGCGACAGGCCCTTGTGGCGGTCGCCATGCTGGCCCGAGGTGCGCACCAGCGCGCACATGTATTGCGCGCGGTGGGCATTGGTCGTCCAGACCTTGCGGCCGTTCAGGCGCCAGCCGGTCTCGGTGCGAACCGCGCGGGTGCGCACCGAGGACAGGTCGGAGCCCGTGTCCGGCTCGCTCATGCCGATGCAGATAAAGATCTCGCCGCGGATCAGCTTCGGCAGGAAGAACTGCTTCTGCGCTTCGCTGCCGTAGCGCAGCATCAGCGGCGCGGTCTGGCGGTCGGCGAACCAGTGCGCGGATACCGGCGCGCCGGCGGCGATCAGTTCTTCCACCAGCACGAAGCGGGCAAAGGCGCTGCGGCCGGCGCCGCCGTACTCGGGCGGCAGCGCCAGGCCGATCCAGCCCTGCTCTCCGAGGGCCCGGCTGAATCTGGCGTCAAAGCCCATCCAGGTGCGCGCGCGCACGGGTGCCGGCACGTCGCGCAATGCAGCCTGCAGGAATTCGCGGATGGGTGTCCGCAGCGCCTCATCCTCGGGCGGGATGCTGACGAGCGGAAGGGAATCGTGGGTCGAGTTCAATGTAGCTCCCGGTTTGATTTCAGGGATTCACGGATGCGGCGGCCGGCGCGCCGGCGTCGGCGGCCTCCCCGGCAAGGCGCGTGGCGCCCTGGCTGGCCAGCGCGCGGATCTGTTCCTGGCTGTAGCCGGCCTCGGCAAGCACTTGCGCGCTGTGTTCGCCCAGGCGCGGCGCCTGGCGCGTGACGCGCGGCTGCGACCTGGACCATTGCGACGGGATCGCCATCGAGCGGATCGCACCTTCGCTGGGGTGCTCGACGACATCGAAGAAGCCGACCGCGTCAAGGTGCGGATCCGCCATCAGCGAATCCACCGTATGCAGCTGCATCACCGGCATGTCGGCGGCTTCCAGCACCGTGATCCACTCCGCGGTGGTCCGCGTGGGCATGACTTCCGCCACCATGCGATACAGCGCATGGATATGCTTGTTGCGCTCGACGATGGAACTGAAGCGCGGATCGCTGTCCATCAGGTCGGGCTGGCCGATCAGCGCCAGGAACTTGCGCCACTGCTTGTCGTTGTAGAGCAGCACGCACAGGTAGCCGTCCTGCGTCCGGTACGGACGGCGGTGCTCGTTGAGAATGCGCGAATAGCCGCTGGGGCCGATGGGCGGCTCGAAGGTCAGGCCGCCCATGTGGTCGCCCAGGATGAACTGCGCCATGGTTTCGAACATGGGCACGTCGATCGACTGGCCTTCGCCGGTGCGCTCGCGGTGATAAAGCCCGGCGGTGACCGCATTGACCGCCGCCAGGCCGACGATGCGGTCGGCGATCGCGCTGGGCGCGTAGCGCGGCACGTCGCTGCCGGCCAGCCTGGCCAGCGTCGGGATCGCCACCGCGCCCTGGATCAGGTCGTCGTAGGCGGACTTGGCCGCGTACGGGCCGCCCTGGCCGTAGCCGTACAGGCCCACGTACAGGATGCGCGGGTTGACCTTCGCCACTTCCTGGTAGCTCAGGTTCAGCCGTGCCATCGCCTGCGGGCGCACGTTGTAGATCAGCACGTCGGCGTCGGCGGCGATGCGCAGCAGCGCCTCGCGCCCGGCCGGCGTCTTCAGGTCCAGCACGATGCTGCGCTTGCTGCGGTTGGCATGCAGGAAGATGCCCGACATGCCGGCGTGGCGGCGCGGGCCGACGTCGCGCACGGTATCGCCGTCCGGCGGCTCGACCTTGATCACGTCGGCGCCAAGGTCGCCCAGGATCTGCGTGGCGTAGGGGCCCATCAGCACCGTCGTCATGTCGACGATGCGCACACCCTGCAACGGGCCGCTCATGCGGGGCTCCCCGCCCGCGTGGCGGCGGAAGAATGGAATGCGGTGAGAGTCATCATGCCTCCTTGGATCGTGTTGAAGGACATGCTACGGAAGCACGGACCCCGAGAAAAATACTTTGTGTATGTCGCTCAATACATGGCTTGTATCGGCACCCGCCAAGGCCGGGCGCGGTGGCAAGGCATGCTGAAATTCGCGCTCCTTGATGCTCGCGATGTCAGGCGCGGCGCCGGACGGCGCCGCCGGATAAGCGCGGGAAACGCCGCTGTCGCAGGTTCCCCGCCGTTACTGCATGTGGCCGCCAGGAGCCGTCAGAAGACGTGACGAATGCCTGTGGTCACACCGACCATGCCCTTCTGCCCGGCCATCATCGGATAGCCGTACAGGAACAGCGTCTGCGACGAATCGAAGTTCAGGCCCGCATTGCGCGAGTAGGCCACAGACACATAGACATCGGTGCGCTTGGACAGGCTGTAGTCAGCCAGGAACGAGACCTGCCACGGATTGGCCGGATTGCTGGCGGCTGCGGTCGGGCCCAGGCTGAGGCGCTTGAAGTCGGCGTAGTAGTAGGCCAGCGACAGGCCCAGTGCGCTGGTAGCCTGGTAGTTGACGCCAGTCCAGTAGTAGTCGTCGCGCGCCAGCGTATTGCCGTTGGCGAAGTCCACCTTGGCCCAGCGGTAGCCCATCATCGCCTTGAACGGGCCGGTGGCGTAGCTCACCGCACCGCCTGCCTTGCGGCTGTTGCCTTGCTGGCCGGAGGTCACCGTCGGATGCCACTGGTCATAGGCGATGGTGGCGCCGAAGCCGTTGCTCAGGTAGGTCAGCGAAGCGCCGTAGCCATTGTTGTCGCGGAACGATCCCGGGGTTTCGCCGCTGCCGCTGTTGGCCAGCGGCGTCGAGCCGATCGCCGGCACGCCTACGCCGAACGAATAGTGCGCCGCGGCCTGCAGCGGGCCGAACTGGCCGACGTACTTGACCACATTGTCTTCACGGTAGTTGGTGCCGAGCTGCCACGCCACCGGTTCATAAGTCGTGGCGAAACGCATCGGCGCGAAGTTGGCCATGCCCTCGAAGAAGGACGTGTACTGGCGGCCCAGCATCAGTTTGCCGTAAGCGCTGTTCTGCAGTCCGACGAAGGCCTGGCGTCCGAACAGCCGACCTGATTGCGCGACGCCGGTATCCGGGGCGAAGCCGTCTTCCAGCACGAATATGGCGCTATTGCCGGCACCGAGATCCTCGATACCGCGCAAGCCCCAGCGCGATGGCGAAAGGCCACCCAGCGTTGGCATCGACACACGGCTGCCGCCAGTGGTGGCAGAGACGGGTTGTCCGTTCACGACCGTAGGCTGCGCAGACGCGACGCGATTGACGTATTCGATAGAGCCGTCGATCACGCCGTACAGCGTCACGCTCGAATCCGCCCGCGCTCCCGCACTAAATCCGCCAAGGGCGCCAAGGGCCGCCAGGGCGAAAATTGTCTTCTTCATCTCTTGTCTTCTCCATATAAGTCATCTGCGCCAGACGCAAGCCTGCCGCGCCCCGTCTGGTGCGGGCCACGCCTCCTCCTGAAGCGCGGCGCACAACGRCYTGCCGTGTGCGCACTTGCAAGGAGAACACTGCAGGGACAACTAGCGCCCCCCTGTCGGGAGGCGTTGGCCCTCCCCACACCCCCCCCTCATGTCGAGGGGCGACAAAACCGGCGGGCGGAAGGCCAGGGCGCCGGCCATGGGCAAAAAAAAGCTCCGGCATCACGCCGGAGCGAACACCCCGCCACATTTGACCGTGACGGGCGTGGAGACAGCCTGGTTGCGGCGCTGCGAACCGCGCCCGCGCCGGCTTACACACCATCTCTCGCGAAACGGGCCGCCGGCAGCGGGCAGATATGCGCCGACACGGCGCGGCCTTATGGTCGGTTTGATGCGCAAGCGCCGGCCGCGCGCCCATCAGGCACGCGTATCGCGATCCCAGTCGAAGCGCGCCGGCTTGCCCTGCAGGAACGCGTCCACCGCCTCGGCGTAGTACGGCACCGCCGACGCCAGCGCCTGCGCCTGGCATTCCAGGTCGAGCAAGGTGTCGTAGGAACTTTCGAAAGTCCGGTTGAGCGCGCGCTTCATCAGCGCCAGCGCTTCCTGCGGCGCGTCCACGAAGCGCTGCGCGAACCGGCGCGCCTGCGCGTCGAGCTGGTCGGCCGGATGGACCGCATGCACGATGCCGCAGCGCTGCGCATCGGTCACTGCAAGGCGCCGCCCGGTGAACATCAGTTCCTTGGCCAGCATCATCCCCACGGCCCGCGGCAGCGCATAGAGCGAACCCATGTCGGGCAGCAATCCGACCTTGGCGAACGACATGCAGAACGAAGCGCGCTCCGACGCCAGCACGAAATCCGCCGCCAGGGCCAGCGAAAAGCCCGCGCCCGCGGCCGGCCCGTCCACCGCCGCGATCACGGGGATCTCGAGGTCGCGCAGCCGCCGCAGCCATTTGTGGATGTCCTGCAGCCGACGGCGCATCGCCTCCGGTGCGCGCGCCGAGGGGTCGGGGCTGGAGAAGATCGCCTGGATCGATTTCAGGTCCCCGCCCGCGCAGAAGCTGCCGCCGGAGCCGGTCAGGATCAGTGCGCGAATGCTGCGGTCATCCTCCACGCGGTCGAGCATGTCGTGATAATCCTGGCGCATCTGCAGCGTCAGGGCGTTGCGCGACGCCGGACGCTGGTGCGTGAATACCGCCACGCCGTCGTCAATGGCCAGGTGGCTGTGGCGCAATGGGATCTGCTGGGCCTGCATCGTCGTGTGTCCTCCGGGGAGTGGATAAGCGCGCGGCTCGCCGGCAGCGCGCGCGCGCCGTGTAGCCCATGCCAGCAGTGTGGCGCGCCGCACCGCCGCACCGCCCCCCTCATCAAAGGGGGCCAGGCGCGCGTTGCCGATGAACCGGCGCCTATGCGCGCGCATCGCCCCCAGTGGTGGGGGGCGATGCCGGAGCGGCTCCCGCTTAATGTGGAAGGCATCGGAAATGCAGGCGAGCCCCGCGGGCCGCCGATCCACTGGAGAGCCTTCATGAACTTTGCCCCCGACCCCAATCTCGATGCGTTCCGCCAGGAGGTGCGCGGCTTCCTGCGCCATCACCTGCCGGCCGACCTGCCGCGCCGCAAGGACGGCCTGCGCTCGCCACGTGCAGACGTGGTGCGCTGGCAGCGCATCCTCGCTGCCCAGGGCTGGGGTGCGCCCTACTGGGCGAACGAGCATGGCGGCACCGGCTGGAGCGTGCCGCAGCGCCTGGTATTCGACGAGGAATGCGCAGCGGCCGGCGCCCCTTCGCAGGATTCGTTCGCGCAGAAGCTGGTGGGCCCGGTGCTGAACCATTTCGCCACGCCGGAGCAGAAGGCCGAGCACCTCCCGCCGATCTTCAGCGGCGAGCGCCTCTGGTGCCAGGGCTTCTCCGAACCGGGTTCCGGCTCCGACCTGGCATCGCTGCGCACCAGCGCCGTGCGCGACGCAGAGCACTACGTGGTCAACGGCCAGAAGATCTGGACCAGCTATGCCCATCATGCGGACTGGATCTTCCTGCTGGTGCGCACCGATGCCAGCGCCAGGAAGCAGGCCGGCATCAGCTTCCTGCTGGTCGACATGAAGACGCCGGGCATCACCGTGCGTCCGATCATCAGCATCGACGGCTGCCACCACCTGAACGAGACCTTCTTCGACAACGTGCGCGTGCCGGTGAAGAACCTGGTGGGCGCCGAAGGCGAAGGCTGGAAGATCACCAAGTTCCTCCTCAACAACGAACACGCCTCCACCGCCGACCTGCCCACGCTGCGGCGCCTGCAGGGCCAGATCCGGTCGCTGTCGCACACCGCGCGGGCAGGCGGCGCGACGCTGGCCGGCCGGCACGCGTTCCTGCTGCGCCTGGCACGCTATGAGGCCGAGCTAAAAGCCATCACCATCATGGTCCAGCGCGTGGCGGCGATGGAGCAGGACCACAGCCCGGCGGCCCATGCGATGGGCTCCATGCTGAAGATCCGCGGCACCGAACTGCAGCAACGGATGAGCGAGTTCCTCGTCGAAACGCTGGGCGATCACGGTGCCGTCGCGTATCCGGGCACCCACGCCGAAGCGGATGCACGGCGGCCGCCGCTGCCCATGGCGCACACCGCGCAGGGCATGGCCGCCGAGATGTTCTTCCGCCGCGCCACCACCATCTACGGCGGCACCAGCGAAGTCCAGCGCTCCATCATCGCCAGGTCGCTGTTCAGTTTCTGACGCCGCACAAGGCAAAGGAGTCCTTCGGCATGCCGCCCGAAGGACTCCTGCGAACAGCGCGCAATGCGCTGGAAGGCCGGGAAGGCGGCCGTTGGCGGGAACGGCTATTCGGGCTGCATGCCGGCCGCTGCGATCAGTTGCTTCCACGTCCGCTGGTCCGCCACCACGGACTTGCCCAGCTCGGCCCCGGTGCCGGGGTTGGGCAGGCTGCCGCGGCTGGCATAGTGCGTCATCGCCTCCGGCGAGGCGACGAACTCCAGCGTAAGCCTGGCAAGCCTGTCCACGATCGGCGCCGGCGTGCCCGCAGGGGCGAACAGCCCGCTCCAGTTGATGCGCGACACCGCCTCCACCACCGGGCTGTTCTGCATGCCGGCTTCGGACAAGGTCGGCACATCCGGCATCAGCGTGACGCGCCGCGGACTGAGCACGGCCAGCGCACGCAGCTTGTTCGACTGGATCAGCGGCATCGCCGCCGTGAACTCGACCATGGCGAAATCCACGTTGCCGCCGATCAGGTCAGGCAACAGTGTCGCGGTCGCCTTGTAGGGCACATCCGTCGTCTTGATGCCCGCCGCCTCCGCGAACGCCGCCGCCATCAGCCGGTAGCCGGTGCTGCTGCTGGCGCCGTTGAGCTTGCCGGGCCGGGCGCGTGCCGCGTTGACGAGCTCCGTCACCGACTTGTACGGCGCACTTGCGCCCACCACCAGCGCGACCGGCAACGACGACATCCGCGCGACCGGGACAAAGTCCTTGCCGGGGTTGTACGGCAGTTGCTTGAAGAGATAGGGGTTGGCCGACATCGCGCTGGATGCGGTCAGCAGCAGCGTGTAGCCGTCCGGCGCCGCCTTGGCCACATAGTCACTGGCAATGATCATGTTGGCGCCGGGCCGGTTCTCCACCACTACGCTCTGCCCCAGCTTCTGGGCAAGGAACTTCGCCAGCAGGCGGGTGTAGTCATCGATGCCGGTGCCAGGACTCGCCACGGACACGATCTTGATGACGTGCTCGGGGTAGCGCTGTGCCTGCGCGCCGGCCGGCGTTGCGAGCGCCGCCAGCATGCCGCTGGCGGCGGCGGCCAGGATCCGGCGTCGCAGCGGTGAAATGCCATGGTGCATGGTGTCTCCTCCTCGTGTGTACTGCCCCGCGGGGCAGCGGGTCTTATAGGAAAAAACGGCGCCGCACGGGCGCCGGTTTTCATGCTGGGAGGACGCGAAGTTCCGTCCGTCAGCCCGATGCTCAGGGATACCGCCTCAAAATCGATTCCGCAATGCAGACCGGCTTGCTGCCGCCTTCGCGCTCCACGAGCATCTCCAGCTTGAGCTGCGCGCCACCGTTGTCCAGCGGGTCGAACGACACCAGCCTGAAATGCGCGCGCAGCAGGCTGCCGACCGGAACCGGCGCGGGAAATCGCACCTTGTCCAGGCCGTAGTTGACCCCGGTGCTGCTGTTCCTGATCTTGTAGGCGGTATGCGAAAACGCCGGCAGCAGGCTCAGCGTGAGGAACCCGTGCGCGATCGGCGCGCCGAACGGCCCGCTCTTGGCACGTTCGGTGTCGACGTGGATCCACTGGTGATCGCCGGTCGCATCGGCAAACAGGTTGATGCGATCCTGCTCCAGCACCAGCCATTCGCTGGTCCCGATGGATTCGCCGACCAGCGGCTTCAGGTCACTGATGTTCTCGTAGATCTTCATGCTTGCGTTTCCTCTTCGCCCAGGGATGCTTGCAGCGCGCGCGCGTTGCAAGCCTCATGCAGGTCTGCGTTGCCGAACAGCACGTCCGCCACCACAGCGCGTTTGAAGTAATGGCCCACGGTGTACTCCTCGGTCATGCCGATGCCGCCGTGCAGCTGGATGCCCTGCCCGCTGACATAGCGCGCGGCGCGGCCGATCAGGGCTTTGGCCTGCGACACCGTGCGGGCCAGCTCGGCCTCGCCGTCGTTCTCGATCGAGGCCAGCAGCGCGTACAGCATCGAGCGCGCCACTTCGAGTTCGGCTGCCATGTCCGCCATGCGGTGCTGCAGCGCCTGGAAACTGCCGATGGGCACGCCGAACTGCTTGCGCACCTTGAGGTACTCGGCCGTGATCTCGATCGTCTTCTCCATGCCGCCGATCAGCTCGGCGCACAGCGCGGCGATGCCGTGCGTGAGGCCGTGGCGCAGCGCAGCCTGTGCGCCGCCGGCGTCGCCGAGCAGCGCGTCGGCCGGGACGAACACCTGGCGGAACGTCACCTCCGCGGCCCGGCTGCCGTCATGCAGCGGCAAGGCCACCGCCTGCACGCCGGCAGCGTCGGCCGGCACCAGGAACAGGCTGCACAGCCCGACCGAGCCGGACTTGCCGGGCAGCACCGCTGACACGATAAAGGCATCGGCATCGCCGCCCCCGAGCACCAGCGTCTTGGTGCCCTGCAGGTGGTAGCCGCCGGGCGCCGGTTCGGCGCGCATCGCCACAGGTTCCGGCAGACCGCGCGACTCCGCTTCGCTGTAGGCCAGTGCGAAGCGGCGCGACCCGTCCGCCAGCGCTGGCACCAAGGCGTCCAGCTGCGCGGGGCTGGCGGCCGCCGCCWGGGTCTGTGCCGCCAGCACCGCGCTGCCGAGGTAGGGCTCCACCACCAGGCCGCGGCCTAGTTCAGTGGCGATCAGCACGGTATCGATGATCGAGCCGCCCAGCCCCCCGGCCGCCTCCGGCAGCGCCGCCGCGAGCCAGCCGTTGTCGGCAAAGGTCGCCCAGTGCCGGGCGTTGCAGGTCTCGGCGGACTTGACCCGCGCCGTGCGCGCCTCGAAGGCGTAGTCCCTGTCGACAAAGCGGCGCACGCTGTCCTGCAGCAAGCGCTGTTCGTCAGTCAAATTGAAATTCATGATCGGTCAGTGCCTTCAGAGTTGGAACATTGACTTTGCGATGATGGAACGCTGCACCTCACTGGTACCGCCATAGAYCGTCGAGGCACGGCGGAAGAACATCTCGTTGGTGATGCCGCGGGCGACGTCCTGGCCCGGCAGCGGCGCCGCGGCATCCCCGTCCTGCGGCGTCGGATATGCCACGGCGCCGTGATCCCCCAGCGCTTCGGACAGGAAGCAGCTCATCTTCTGCTGCAGCTCGGTGCCGCGGATCTTCAGGATCGATCCCATCGCATGCGCGGCGGGACTGTGGTCCTCTTCGAGCGCCGCCACGCGCTGCACCAGCGTGGCAATCGCGGCAAGCTCCGCCTCGAAGCGAGCCAGCTGCAGCGCAAACTCATGGCGCTCCAGCAGCATGCTGCCGCCCGGATGGCGGTGCGTTGCCAGCGCGCGGATCTGCGTCAGGTAGCGGCGCAGCATCGGCAGGTCGGCGGCGGTGGCGTGTTCGTTGTTGAGCAGGAACTTGGTGATCTTCCAGCCTTCGCCCTCGGCGCCCACCAGGTTCTTCACCGGTACGCGCACGTTGTCGAAGAAGGTCTCGTTCAGGTGGTGGCAGCCATCGATGGTGACGATCGGGCGCACGGTGATGCCCGGCGTCTTCATGTCGACCAGCAGGAAGCTGATGCCGGCCTGCTTCCTGACCTCGGTATCGGTGCGCACCAGCAGGAAGATCCAGTCCGCGCGGTGCGCGTAGCTGGTCCAGATCTTCTGGCCGTTGACCACGTAGTGGTCGCCGTCGCGCACGGCGCTGGTGCGCAGCGATGCCAGGTCGGAGCCGGAGCCCGGCTCGGAGAAGCCCTGGCACCACTGCCGTGCGCCGCTGAAGATATGCGGCAGGTGCTCGGCCTTCTGCTCGGGCGAGCCGAAAGCGTTCAGCACCGGGCCAAGCAGCTTCTGCGCGCCGGTGTCCTGCGACGGCGCGCCGACCGCCGTGCATTCCTCGTCGAATACCAGGCGCTGCATCACGCTCCAGCCGGTGCCGCCATGCTCGGTGGCCCAGTAAGGCGCGCCCCACCCCTTCTCGTTCAGGATGCGCTGCCAGCGCGTGAGCTCCGGCTTGGGCGAGCGCGTGCCGATGCGGATGCGCCCGCTCAGTCCGGCGGGCAGGTTCTCGCGCAGGAAGGCGCGAACCCGCTCGCGGAAGGCCTCCAGGCCCAGGTCACGTTGAAAATCCATGCTTTGTCTCCTCGGACGCGGCTGGCAGGCCCGCCAGGGCGATTGCCGCCGCGTCGGCTTCAGGGCTGGTGGTCAGACCGGGTCCCAGCCGAACACATCGCGCGACAGGTCCAGCTTGAAGAACGAGCCCTCGAACATCGGGATGGCGCGCTCCACGCACGACTCCACGGTCCAGCCTTCGCTGTTGTGGGCGGTGCGGATCGGGCGCGGCTGCGAGAACAGGTAGACCTCGTTGTTGCGCACGCCGAAGATCTGGCCGGTAACCTGCTTTGCCTGATCCGTCAGCAGCGCGAGCGTGAACGGCGCGATCTTGCCGGCTTCGAGGCGCATATTGATCTTCATGCGCTCGGCCGCTTCCGGCGTGTTGGTCGGGATGCTGCCGACCATGCGCGTGAACGCGAACGGCGCGATGCAGTTCGAGCGCACATTGAACTTCTGCATGTCC
Organism: Cupriavidus sp. 05N40; assembly: GCF_056397305.1. Classification (NCBI taxonomy): domain Bacteria; kingdom Pseudomonadati; phylum Pseudomonadota; class Betaproteobacteria; order Burkholderiales; family Burkholderiaceae; genus Cupriavidus; species Cupriavidus sp. 05N40. The sequence goes on along the minus strand of NZ_JBFTND010000030.1, from coordinate 25,367 downwards.
ACGGCGATGGACTTGGACAGGCCGACGATGCCGAGCTTGGCCGCCGCGTAGTTGGCCTGGCCGAAGTTGCCGATCAGTCCGGAGGTGGAGGTCATGTGCACGAAGGCGCCGCCCTCCTGCGCCTTGAAGTGCGGCGCGACGGCGCGCGAGACATTCCAGCTGCCCTTCAGGTGCACGCGGATCACGGCGTCGAAGTCGTCCTCGCTCATCTTGTGGAAGATGATGTCGCGCAGGTTGCCGGCATTGTTGACCACGCCGTCGACGCGGCCGTACAGGTCCAGCGCCTGTTGCACGATCTTCTGCGCCGAGGCCCAGTCGGCCACGCTGTCGGTATTGGCGGCGGCCTCGCCGCCGGCCGCGCGGATCTCGTCGACGGCCTGCTGGGCCGGTCCGGCGCTGCCGCCGGAGCCATCGATATTGACGCCGAGGTCGTTGACGATCACCCGGGCGCCCTGGCGCGCGGCTTCCTGCGCAATCCCCTTGCCTACGCCGGCACCCGCGCCGGTCACGATGATGACTTTCCCTTCGAGCAAGCTCATGTTTGATACTCCAGAATGGATCGATTTGTTCAGGCTATCGGCAGGCTGGATGGGTTGCTGCCTCGGTGAACATGATTGCGGCCGGCACGCCGGCGAGCACTCCCCAACCCGGGGGGCGCTCCAGAACGGTGCTTATGGAGCGGGATACAGCGCTGCCCCCCGCGCAATCACGCCTGCGCCGGCACCGTGGCGCTCAGGTCGCGCATGCGCGCTGCCGCCCCGCCGCGGCCGCCGACACCGAGCTTGGCGTAGATGTTCTTGAGATGCCATTTGACGGTCTCGGCCGAGACATTGAGCACCTTGGCAATCTTCTTGTTTGACATCGCCTGCGCCACCAGCACCAGGATCTCGCGCTCGCGCTCGCTCAACGCGGCCATGGGGCTCGCGGCCCCGCTGTCGGGCACCTGTTCCTGCCGCGCCGCGGCGCTGCCCGACGCCTGCTGCAGGCGCTCGACGTAGAACGCCAGCACGGGCTCGCCCACGGCGTCATGGACAAGGCGGCTGAACCGGTCGGGCGTGCCTTCCAGGACATCGAGAAGCGTCCGTGTCAGCCCGAGCCGGTGGCCTTCGCGCACGGCGTGGACGAAGTCCTGGCGCGCGGCCTGCGCCTCGCCGAGGCCCAGGCGCGCGATGGCGAGCTGCAGCCGCAGGCTGACCGCGCCCAGCGCCTGCTCGCTGCCGGCGAGCAAGAGCTGGATGCGCTCGATCGCGTTGGCATAGTCCTTGGTGTGCAGCGCCATGTCGACGCCGGCGCGCGCGGCCGCCCGCGCAGTCTGGGCCGCCCGCTCCGGGCCGGCCCCGGCATAGCGCTCCGCCAGGCCCTGGATGCACTCCAGCACCACATTGGCGCGCTCCATCTCGTCGCGCTGCAGATGGCGGCGCAGCCGCAGCACCAGCGCCTCGGCAAGCAGCCGGTCCAGGCCGTAGCGCACCGCATACGCCTCGAGCCGGTCCAGGTAAGCCAGCGCCTGCGCATGGCGGCCCGCGAGCCAGTGCGCATTGGACAGCACCAGGCAAGCGCGCAGCACGATCTCCGGCAGCGACACGCGCTCGAGCACCTCGATGCGCGGCTCGAGCAACTGGCAGGCTGCCTCGGTTTCGTTCAGCTCATACAGGGTATCGGCCAGCAGCCCGGCGGCCATGCAGGCCAGGCCAACGTAGGCGGCACCGTGGCGCTCGGCTTCTTCCATCACCTCGCGTACGATCTTGCCGGCCAGCTTGAGCTTGCCCTCGCGCGCCAGGCTGATGGCATGGATGCAGCGGCCGAGCTGGCCGCTGCGCGGCGCGCCGGTGCGCATCTCGGCTTCTTCCAGCACGCTGCGGGCCAGGCCGTAGTCGCCGCGCGCGGTGAGAAGCCATGACAACACATTGCCACGCGAATGCCAGGCAAAATCATCGATGTCGTCCGGCACGTCCCACAGGCGCGGCAGCATGGCCGTCGCCGCGTCGGTGTTATCCAGTTGCAGGGCCAGCCCAGCCCGCAACAGGCACAGCGTGTAGCACTCGCGCGCATCCAGCCGGTCCTGCTGCGATTCCATCTGGTCCAGGCTGCGCTGCAACTGGTCGAAATCCCGGGCGTAGAGCTGCAGATAGGCATTGACGACATGCAGGCCGAAACGCCCCTCCACCTGCTCCGTCGGCAGCATGCGCATCAGCCCCGCCACCTGGTGCAGCTTGCCGCGCGACAGCAGCGCGTGCGCGCAGCCTTCGACCATGCCCGCCGCCATGTCGGCGTGGCCGGCGCTGACGGCATGGAACACGGCCTCGTCCAGGTGCCCGCGGCGCTCGAACCAGCGCCATGCCGCGGCGTGCAGCGCGCGCTGCCCGGCCTCGCCGCGGCCGGCCAGGCGGTCGAGCAGCGTTTCACGCAGCAATGGATGGATGCGGTACCACGTCTCGTGGTCGGCACCGTCTTCCGAGGTGATGAACAGATGGTCGGCCACCAGCCGGCCCAGCCGGGACTGGATCTGGGCAATGCCCGCAAGGGGCCCGACAATGTCCGCGCAAAGCGGTGCGCTGAAGCGCTGGCAGATGGCCACGCTGACCAGCATGTCCAGGTCGGCCGGTGCCAGCCGCGCCAGCACCTCGCGCCCGAAATAGCCGGCAAATGCGCCGGTATCCTGCATGCGCGTCAGCGCGGACCTGCCGCCCTGCCGCGTGCGCAGGTCGACGGCAAAGAGCTGCAGCCCCGCCACCCAGCCGTCCGTGAGCGCATGCAGCGCAGCGGCATCGCTGCTGCCGATGGCGCCGAGCTGCTCGCGCAGGAAGCGTTCCGACTCGTCCTGCGTAAAGCGCAGGTCGCGCATGCCGAACTCCGCCACCRTGCCCTGCAGGCGCAGCCGCTCCATCGACAGCTCCGGCGCGCTGCGCGAGCTGAACACCAGGTGCAGCGGTGGCGGCGCATAGTCCAGGAGCCATTGCAGCGCCTGCAGCACGCGCGTGTCGGCGATCTGGTGCAGGTCATCGATCATCAGCACCAGCGCGCGCTGTCGCTGGGCCAGCGCCTGGACCAGCGTGATCACCCAGAGTTCGATGGCGGCCTCGCTGCAATCGGCGCCGACCACCTGCGCGGCGGCGGCGGCGGCGCCGGGGTCGGCTTCGCCGATGCTGGCCAGCAGGTAGTCGAAGAAACGGGCGGGCTCGTTGTCCTCCGCCGCCAGCGACAGCCAGCACACGTCATACCCGAGCGGCAGGATGGCCTTGCGCCACGCCATCAGGGTGCTGGTCTTGCCACTGCCGGCATGGCCCTGGATCACCACGCAGCGCTGGCGGCGCGCTTCAAGCAGCCGGTTCAGCAGCGCCTCGCGCGGCATGAGCTGGCGTGCGCCGCGCGGCGGCTGCACCCTGATGCTGGCAATGGGTCGCCACTCAGGCGCAGGCACCGCGGTGCCGCCCGTTCCCGGCAAGCGCTCTGCGGATGACGCATCCGCCAGCAATCCGGTCGGGCCGGCGGCGGCGGGCACGTGCCCCGCGTCAGCCGAGCCGCGGATCCATTGATACGCGGTGCCCGTGCCGGTCTGCATGGCGGACTCGATGGCCGCGAGCAGTTCGGGAATGCCGGCGGGAAAGCCGGCCGGGACGCCCCCCGGCCCCTGGCCCTGCGCATCGCGCAGGAAGCGCTGCACCAGGCGCAGCCAGCTCGCCACGCTGGGCGCGAGCTGCACGCTGATGCGCGGATGCTGCCGCAACCAATGCTGCAACGATGCATCGTAGTGGCCGGCATGGCTGACCGCCAGCACCAGCAGCCGGCATCCGGGCCCCGCCGCGGCGTCGGCCCGGTGCAGGAACGTCGGCCATGCCTCATCGCGGACGATACCTGCCGGCGCATCGGGCAGGCTGCCGTCCAGCATCGTCAGCGCCGTCATCRGCGAGACCGCGAGGCTGCGCTGATGGGCCGGCAGCGAACGCATGTGGCAAGCGCCCTGCCGCGCGGGCGGCACGGCCACATCGCTGTCGCCCGCGTCTGCGATCGACAGCACCAGCGCATGGACGTGCGGCGCGGCATGGAGGGCAATGACTTCCTGCCTCATGACGGATGGTGCCATGCCATCCCCGGCGCTGGCGTCGGGGGGAACCACGCCGCCCGGGGCGATCCGTTGCGGCGCGGCGCCGGCAAGCTCCTGCGCCGGCATGCCGTAGCCGTGACGGCTGGCGCCGGGCTTGAGGCCTGCCGCGCGCCAGTGGCGCGAGACGCTGGCCGCGCTCACGCCGAGTTCGGCGGCAAGGGTGCGGGTGCTCCAGCTGCGTGGCGCTTCTGCGTTCTCGCAATGGGTCAGCATCGCCAGGCGGGCAACATCCACCTTCACCGGCGGCGCGCCGCGCGGCAGGTCCTGCAGGATCCCGCCCAGTCCCGCCATCACAAAGCGCTCGCGCCAGCGTGCCACCTGTGCCCGGCCGACGCCGAGTTGCGGTGCAATTTCCTTGTTCTGCTCGCCATCGGCGGCCAGCAGGATGATGCGCGCGCGCTGCGCCAGCCGGGCCGGCGCGTCGGCGGCGCGGGTCAGCGCCTCGAGATCGGAGCGTTCCTGCTCCGTCAGGGTGATTCGGGGGGCAACACGCATGGACAGCCTCTGCGGATTGACGATGGCTTGGAGCCATGGAAATGCGATAGCGGTGCGTTGGCGCACCGCCGGCAGGACGCTTCGGCGCCTCAGCCCTGTGCCGCAACGGCGGCGGGCACGGGCTCCTGGTACAGCGTTTCGATCAGCGGCTTGCGGCGTTCGCGCGTGGTGGCCTGGTTGATGTAGCCCTTGTCGGCCACTTCATTGGCATCGATCGACGCCGGCTCGGCCATCAGCAGCACGCGGCGCACCTGTTGGCTGACGCCGCCACCGGCGCCGTTGCGCAAGCGCTGTTGCACGGCCTGCAGCACCAGCGGATGCGATACCAGCGCCGCGGCGCCCAGGGCGGCCAGTTCGGGTGCCAGCGCCTGGCAGGCCACCACGTTGGGCCATGCCAGCGCCGCCACGTAGCCCCGGTCATGGCCGCAGATCACCGCGTCGGTCAGCAGGGGCGCGCATTGCTCGAGCAGCGCCACGCGCACGGCGCCGGTGCGCACCCAGGTGCCGTTGACCAGCTTGAAGTCCTCCACGCAGCGCCCGGCATAGCGCAGCCCTTCGGCCGGCGCGTGCGCCACCGCCAGCCGCACGGCATCGCCCATGCAGTAGAAGCCCTCTTCGTCGAAGGCGGCTCCGGTCAGGTCCGCGCGACCGAGGTAGCCCTTGAACAGATTGCGGCCGCGCATGCGGATTTCATAGCGGCCGTCGCCGCCATCGAGCGGCACCAGCTTGACTTCGACGCCGGGCGCCGGCATGCCGAGGTTGCCGGTCTCGTCGGTCGGCCGGCTGAAGTTCAGGCCCATCGCGGTGGTCTCGGTGGCACCGAAGCCACTGGTGAACAGGATGCGCTCGCCGGTGATGCGCTCGGCCAGGCCCTGGAAGCGCGCATAGACGTCGGCCGGCAGGCTGGCGCCGCCGAAGCTGACGAACATCAGCCTCGCAAAGAAGGCGCGGGCCAGTTCGTCATCGCGCTCCAGCTCGGTCACCAGCATGGCCCATGCCGCCGGCACGGTGGCGAACATGGTCGGCGACACCTCGCGCAGGTTCTGCAGCGTGCGCGCGAACTGGCCCGCCACCGGACGCCCGTCGTCGATGTAGTAGGAAGCACCCAGCACAAAGGCACGGCCGAGGTTGCCGACACCGCCGAAGACATGGCTCCACGGCAGCCAGTCCAGCACCACCGCGCCCTGGTAGACCGGCGCGGCATGCGCGAACAGGAACTGGCCGATCAGGGCCTGGATGCTGGCGTAGGAGATCTCCACGCCCTTCGGCACACCGGTGGAACCCGAGGTGAAGAAGATGCGCGCGGTATGCTCGGGCCGCACCGCGGCATGCGCGGCCTCGAGCCGCGCCAGGCGCTGCGGCGTCAGCGCGGTTTCGCGCAGCGCCTCCCATGCCACCTGCCCCGCGGCCGCGCCCTCCACCGCGATGACCGCCCGGGCCGGCACCGCCAGCGCATCCAGCGCACGCGCAAACTGCGGCGCCGACTGCACGAAAACCGCCGCTGGCGCCAGCAGCTGGTGGATATCCCTGAGCCGCACGAAGTCCTTGCTCTGCAGCGAATACGCGGCGGAGGTCGCGGCACAAGGGATGCCGGCATATTCGGCGGCCGCGACCAGCAGCGCATGCTCGATCGAATTGCCGGAAAGGATCATCAGCGGCTGCTGGCGCGACAGGCCCATCTCCAGCAAGCCGGCCGCCACGGCCAGCATCTGCCGGTGAAAATCGCCCCAGGACAGAATGCGCCACGCGCCGGCGCTGTCGCGCTGGGCCAGCGCAGTCTGCGCGGCGCGCTGCTGCGCCCAGCCCTGCACGAAGCCGCTGAACCCCAGATGGGGGGATGGCACCGGCTCGGTGGCCGCGCGCAGCAGCAGCGTGCCGTCCGGCCGCGCCACATGGATGGCGTCGGCCGTGCGCAGCGCGGCATCACGGTAGCGAGGCGACGTAGCGGGCATGCCGTGCGTCAGGGCGGCCTCCGTGGCTGGGTGGCGATGGTTCAACATTGTCTTCAGTCTCCTCTGCTTGCGCCCTGGACCTGTCATCTCCAGGGCCGATATCGGTCAGTCGATGGTGGCGCCCGAGCGCTGGATGGTGGCCTTCCATTTGCTGCGCTCGGCCTTGACGAAGTCAGCGAACGGCTGAGCGGACATCGGCAGCGGCACGCCACCCATCTTGTGGATGGCATCGACGGCCGCCGGGTCCTGCAGCATGCGGCCGATGCCGGCCTGCCACCTGGCTACGACAGCGGCCGGCGTGCGCGCCGGGAAGAACAGGCCGATCCACGAAGTGGACTCCGCCTCGGGGTAGCCGGCCTGCGCGATGGTGGGCACCTGCGGCAGCGCCGGCAGGCGCGTGGCGCCCGTTACTGCCAGCGCGCGCAGCTTGCCGGCCTGGATCTGCGCCAGCGTGGACGCCGGATAGTCGAAGGTCATGTCGACCTGCCCGGCCAGCAGGTCATTGATGGACGGCGCGCTGCCCTTGTACGGGACATGCACAAACCTGACGCCGGCCTGCGCCTGGAACAGCTCGGCGGCCAGGTGCGTGCCGGTGCCGTTGCCGGCGGAAGACACGGTCAGCTTGCCGGGATTGGCCTTGGCAAAACCGACCAGCTCCCCGACGGACTGGTACGGCAGCCGGCTGTTCACGACCAGTACATTGGGAATGGAAACCAGCCCCTGCGCGGCGACGAAGTCCCTGGCCGGATCGAAGCGCAGCGCCTTGTACAGGTACTGGTTGCTCGCCATGGTCCCTTGCGTGCCCATCAGCACCGTGTATCCGTCCGGCTCGGCGCGCGCCGCCAGTTCGGTGGCCAGGTTGCCGCCCGCGCCGGGACGGTTGTCGACAATGACGCGGATGCCGGCATCACGCGTCATGCGCGCTGCTACCAGCCTGCCCAGCTGGTCGGTGATGCCGCCAGGCGGCCCCGGCACCACGAGCGTGACCGGCTTTTCGGGATAGGTGCCCTGCGCCTGTGCGGGCTGCGCTGCCCACGCCAGGGCGCCGGCTCCGAATGCCGCGGCACAGGTAGCGGCCAGTGTCCACTTACACAGGCGCCAGCACCGTTTTACAACGGATCTTTGCATTTCCAGTCTCCATTTCAGCGCCGGTGCTCCGGGACGGTGCCGGGCAGCCGAGGTGCGATGTGTTCTTGTCGCTCATCTTTCATCTACGAGCATTCGGAGCAATCCACCAAATGCCGTACTTAAAGATACTACGCCATTTCGTACTTATCTACCAGTGGTCGTAGAAATGACGGATATGTTCCACCTGAGCGCAGGCACGGCGCGACACGGCAGTGACCTGGTGGCGCCAAAAGCACCCCCGGAAGGGCTACGCCACCCTGTACCGCTGATAGCGGGGCTTATCCCGCGGCGCGTGGCTTATCCCGCGTCCGCCCCCCTTGGTCGAGTGGGGGCGAATGCCGGGCCGCTGCGTGACACTGTTCCGAAGATTCCGCAGCCCCCAGCCAGAAGCGGCTGCCAACGACGAGACCAGCCCATGCAGTACGACGCACCCCTCACCCCGGCCCCGCCATCCCTGCCGCAATGCCGGCCGGCGCCAGCGCGCCAGACGCCGCAGGCCCTTACGCCGATGGAGCGGCTCATGGACCTGTTGCAGGAGGTGCGCCAGTTCAGCAGCCAGCTGCAGCGCAAGGCCAGGCAATCGGCCCGCGGCGCCGGCGGGCCGGCCTATGCCGATGCATTGCACACCATGCTGTGCGACCGCATGCGCAGCGGCGATGCCCGCATGCGCATCGTCTGCTACGCGTCGGCGGCGGAACTGGGCGTGCCAGTGGAACTGCAGCCGGAACACTGCCGGCAGGCCATGAGCGGCGGCCGGGGCTTCCCCTTGCGCGTGCTGTTCTGGGCCGCGCACCGGCGCGTGCAGGCTGCCAGACGGCCGCGCCGCCATGCGGCGGCACAGCCGTGGAACTGAAGCGACCGACCGAATTGCCGCCCGCGCCGCGCGCGCGGGCATGGAGCCCGACCATGATGACCAGCACGACTGACCGGACCGCCATCCACACGCGACAGGTGACCTGCCACGGGTACGAGCGCAGCGATGGCATGCTCGAGATCGAGGCCGAACTGCGCGACCTCAGCCCCACCGGAACCGACCTGTTGTTCAAGCAGGTGCCGCCGGGCGGCGCCATCCACCATATGCGCATCGTGGTGACGATGGACCGGGCGCTGCTGATCCACGACGTGAAGGCCGTGATCGAAACCGGCCCGACCGAGTACTGCCGCGCGATCGAGTCTGCCTACGCCGGCCTGATAGGCCTGCAGATCCGCGGCGGCTTCCGCCAGCAGGCCAGGGCGATCGTGGGCGGCGTGCGCGGCTGCACCCATCTGACCGAACTGCTCGGCCCGCTGGCCACCACCGCCACGCAGACCACCATGGCCATCGGCCGCCGCGAGCGCAAAGGCCGCTGGCCGGGCGAGGGCACCGGGCCCATGCCGAAGCCCGTGCTGATCGGCAGCTGCCACACCTACCACGAGGACGGCGAGGCGGCGAAGCTGCTGTGGCCTGTGCACCGGCGCGTGCCGGCCGCGCAGGACGCCTGATCACTGGCGTCGGCAGCGCGGCGCCGCTGCCGAGGCCGCATGACGCGCATCGCGCGCTACCAGCAAGCCGGGCCGCCTCGGGCACCTGGCCGCTACGAAAACCACGGAGAAGACATGAGCTGTTTTGCAGAACGGGCCCGCGGGCCTTTGCGTACGTTGCTTGCGTTGCTCTGCCTGCCCGCGCTGCCAATGCCAGCCGCGGCGCAGGCGTATCCGGAGCGGCCGGTGCGCATCGTCTCGATCACCAGCGCCGGCACCGGCGCCGATGACTACACGCGCCTGCTGGCCAGGCACCTGGGACAGAAACTCGGGCAGAGCTTCGTGGTCGAGAACAAGCCCGGCGCGAACATGATCCTGGCCTGCGACTATGTCGCCAAGTCCGCGCCGGATGGCTACACGCTGCTGCTCTCGGCGTCCGGCGCCATGGCCGCCAACCCCTTCCTCTTCAAGCGGCTGCCCTATGACCCGCTGAAGGACTTCGTGCCGATCGCGCGCATGTCGGTGATTCCGGTCGCGCTGGTCGTGCCGGCCACCTCGCCGTACCGCACGGTGGYCGACCTGGTTGCCGCGGCCAGGGCGAAACCGGGCACGCTTAACTTCGGCACCTCGAGCACGGGCTACCGGACCATCCTCACCGCGTTCAACGACGCCGCGAAGATCCAGGCCGTGAGCGTTCCCTACAAGGCCATGAGCACGCTGCTGCCCGACCTGATGAGCGGCGTGGTCGACTACGGCGTCGTCGAGGTATCGGCCGTGGTGCCCCACGTGCAGTCGGGCAAGCTGCGCGCGCTGGCGGTCACCGCCAACGCACGCATGCCGCAGCTCAAGGACGTGCCCACCATGGCCGAGGCCGGCATGCCGGCGGCAGCGGTGAACAGCTGGACCGGCCTGTTCGCGCCGGCCGGCACGCCGCAGGCTGTCGTCGACAAGCTCGCGCGGTACACGCTGGAGTTCGTGAACTCGCCGGAGGCGCTCGCGCACTACGGCGCGCGCGGCAGCCTGGCCTTTCCCGCGAACGGCGCCGAGCTGCGCCAGACCATCGTCGCCGACCAGCAGATGTGGAAGCGCCTGATCACACTGGCCGGCATCGAGCCGGAATGACGCACGCGGCGTTTGCCGGCCGCACGCCAGCAACACCTGTCCTCCCCCCCTACTGACCCAAGGAAGCAAGCATGAGCATCAAAGGCAAGGCCTATATCGTCGGCGCCTATGAGCACCCGACCCGCAAGGCACCGGACAAGACCGTGGCCCAGCTGCACGCAGAATGCGCCAGGGGCGCGCTGGAAGACGCCGGCCTGACACTGGCCGACGTCGACGGCTACTTCTGCGCGGGCGATGCCCCGGGCCTGGGCGTGCTGAACATGGTCGACTACCTCGGCCTGAACGTGCGCCACGTGGACTCCACCGAGACCGGCGGCTCCTCTTACCTGGCGCACGTCTCGCACGCCGCGCAGGCCATCGCCATGGGCAAGTGCAACGTGGCGCTGATCACGCTGGCGGGACGCCCGCGCTCCGAAGGCTCCAGCGGCACCAAGCCGCGCAACTGGGGCGACAACCTGCCCGACCTGCCCTTCGAGGCACCGTACAGCCCGCTTACGGTCAATTCGTACGCCATGGTCGCCATGCGCCATATGTACGAGTACGGCACCACCAGCGAACAGCTGGCGTGGATCAAGGTGGCTGCTTCGCACCATGCCCAGCACAACCCCAACGCCATGCTGCGCGACGTGGTGACCGTGCAAGACGTGCTGAACTCGCCGATGATCTCGGACCCCCTGCACAAGCTGGACTGCTGCGTGGTGTCGGACGGCGGCGGCGCGCTGATCGTGGCGCGCCCGGAAATCGCGGCGAAGCTGAACCGGCCGAAGGTCAGGATCCTTGGCGCGGGCGAGCATGTGAAGGGCCAGCTGGGCGGCAAGGTCGACCTCACCTGGTCCGCGGCCCGCGCCTCCGGTGCGGCAGCCTTCGCCGAAGCCGGCGTCACGCCCGCCGACATCCAGTATGCGTCGATTTATGACAGCTTCACCATCACGGTGCTGATGCAACTCGAAGACCTGGGCTTCTGCAAGAAGGGCGAAGGCGGCAAGTTCGTCGCCGACGGCAACCTGATTTCCGGCATCGGCAAGCTGCCCTTCAACACTGACGGCGGCGRCCTGTGCAACAACCACCCGGCCAACCGCGGCGGCATCACCAAGGTGATCGAGGCCGTGCGCCAGCTGCGCGGCGAAGCCCACCCGGCCGTGCAGGTCAAGAACTGCGGACTGGCGCTGGCACAGGGCACCGGCGGCCTGCTGGGCTCGCGCCACGGCAGCGCCACCCTCATCCTGGAACGCGAATAACGCCTGACTGCAGGCATCGAGCACAGCCATGACCACACCCTACACCCCTACCCCATTCAAAGCGCCCGCCGAGCATCCCGACAACACGGAATTCTGGGCCGCCGCGCGCGAAGGCCGCCTGCTGGTGCGCCACTGCGACAGCTGCGGCAAGCCCCACTGGTACCCGCGCACGCTGTGCCCGTTCTGCCTGGGCACGACGCACTGGAAGCAGGCCAGCGGCCGCGGCACGATCTATTCGTTCAGCGTCACGCGGCGCGCCGGTCCGACGCCGTTCTGCATGGCCTACGTCGCGCTGGACGAAGGCGTCACGATGATGACGCAGATCGTCGATTGCGATCTCGACACGGTCCGGATCGGCCAGAAGGTGCAGCTGCGCTTCTCGCCGTCGGACGGCGGCGCGCCGCTGCCGACCTTCACGCTTGCCTGATCCGGCCAGCGGTTCCTGCCTCCTGCCCACAACCCTGCCAGCCTGATCCATGAATACGACTGCCTCCCTGGAACGACTGTTGAACCCGCGTTCGGTCGCCATCATCGGCGCCTCGGACGATCCATTGCGAATCGGCGGCCGGCCGATCGCCTCCATGCGCAAGCTTGGCTATGCGGGACGCATCCTGCCGGTCAACCCCAATCGCCGTGAAGTGCAGGGCCTGCAGGCCTGGCCCTCGGTCGCGGCCTTGCYGGAAGTCCCTGACGTGGCCATCGTGGCCGTCCCCTCCGGCCAGGTGCTGGAAGTGCTGAACGCACTGGGCGAACGCGGCGTGCCCGCGGCCATCCTGTTCAGCGCCGGCTTTGCCGAAGTCGGCGGCGACGGCGTGGCCATGCAGGCCGAGCTGGTGGYCGCGGCACGACGCACCGGCATGCGCCTGCTCGGGCCGAATTCGCTCGGCCTCGTCAACCTGCATACCGGCTTTGTCGGCAGCTTCTCCTCACTGGCTGGCATCGACGACGTGCGCGCCGGCCGGGTCGGTATCGTCAGCCAGTCCGGCGCGTACGGCAGCCACCTGGTATCAGCCATGGTGGATTCGGATGTCGGCCTGTCGAACATCGTCATGACCGGCAATGAGGCCGACCTGACGCTCGGCGAGATCGTCAGGCTGATGGTGGACGATCCCAACACCGATGTGATCGCCCTCTACTCCGAAGGCATCAACGATGGCGACGGCCTTGTCGACGCGCTGAAGGCCGCGCGCGCCGCGCGCAAGCCGGTGGTGATGATGAAGGTCGGCCGCAGCGAGGTGGGTGGCGCCGCGGCACAGTCGCACACCGCGTCGATCGCCGGCAACGATGCGGTGGTCGATGCCGTGCTGCAAGAGCTCGGCGTGGTGCGCGCCTACACCACCGAAGCAATGCTCGACATTGTCCGGCTGGCCACGCGCAGCGTGTTCCCGGCCGACAACACGCTGGGCGTGATCACCGTCAGCGGTGGCGCCGGCGTGATCGTGTCGGACGCCGCCGAGGAATACGGCGTGCCGATGCCAGAAATGCCCGCCTCCGCGCAGGCCGCGCTGCTCAAGCGGCTGCCCATCTGCGCCCCGCGCAATCCGGTTGACACCACGGCGCAGTTCATCAACGACCCGACGCTGGTGCAGCCGTTCATGGACATGATGCTCACCGAAGGCGGCTATCGCACGGTGCTGGGCTTCTTCAGCTATGCCGGCACCACGGGCCAGGTGGCGCCGGTGCTGCGCGAGCAGCTCGCACGGGTGCGCGCCGCTTATCCGGACCGGCTTTATGTGCTGGTGCTGCGCGGCCCGCGCGAGGTACTGCGCAACTACGAGGCCGAGGGCTTTACGGTGTTCGAGGACCCGACCCGCGCCGTCGCCGCGATCGCCGCCATGGGCCGTTTCGGCCGCGCCTTCGCCATGCAGCCGCTGGCGCCCGCGCCGCAGGTCGGACCGGTGGCCCTGCCGGCGCAGACGCCCAGCGAGGCGCAGGGCAAGAAGCTGCTGGCCGAAGCCGGCATCGCCAGCGCGCCGGAGAGCGCCTGCAGCGCGGTCGAGACCGCCGTGCTGGCGGCGCGCGAGATCGGCTACCCGGTGGTGATGAAGATCCTGTCCCCGGACATCCTGCACAAGTCCGAGATCGGCGGCGTGCTGCTGAACGTGAGCGACGAGGCAGCCGTGCGCAGTGGCTTTGCCACGCTGATGGAACGCGCCGCCAAGGCCGCGCCCGAAGCGCGCATCGAAGGCGTGCTGGTGGCAAAGCAGCTGGGCGGCGGCGTCGAATGCATCATGGGGATCAACCGCGACCCGGTGTTCGGCCCGATCGCCATGTTCGRTCTCGGTGGCGTATTCGTGGAGGTGCTCAAGGACGTGGTGTTCCACCGCTGCCCCTTCGGCGAGGACGTGGCCGAAACCATGATCCGTTCGATCAAGGGCGCGCCGCTGCTGTTGGGCGCGCGGGGCCGGCCGGTCGCGGATATCCCGGCGCTGGCGCGCACGCTCTCGCGCCTGTCGGCCTTCGCCGTGGCCGCGGGGCCGCGCCTGCAATCGATCGACCTGAACCCGGTCTTCGCGATGCCGCAGGGCGAGGGCGCGTACGCCGCCGACGCGGTCGTTGAAATCAATACGGACGCGGCCTGATGCGTGGGGGAAGGGCCGCCCTGGCGGCCCTTCCCCGTTTTTTTCCAGAGGATCTTCAGACATGAACCTTCAGAACAAGATCGCTATCGTCACCGGTGCCGCTTCCGGCCTGGGATTCGCGACATGCGAGGCACTGGCCGCGGCCGGCGCCACGGTGGTGGGCTTCGACCGCGATGCCGCCCGGCTCGCCGAGGCAATGGGCCCGGCGATGACGGCCATCGCCGTGGATGTTTCCGACGAGGCCAGCGTCAAGGCCGGCGTGCAAGCCGCGCTGCAAGCGCACGGCGCAGTCCATGTCGCCGTCAACTGCGCGGGCGTGCTGGGCCCGAGCAAGACGCTGTCCAAAGGGCAGCTCTTTCCGATGGACCTGTGGAACCAGGTGCTCGGCGTCAACCTCACCGGCACGTTCAACGTGATTCGCCATGCGGCGCTGGCGATGAGTGCCAATACCCCGGATGAAGGCGGCGAGCGCGGCGTGATCGTCAATACCGCGTCGATGGCGGCCAGGATCGGCCAGRTGGGACAGGCCGCATACAGCGCCAGCAAGGCGGGCGTGGTCGGCATGACGCTGCCGATCGCGCGCGACCTGGCCGAACACGGCATACGCGTGATGTCGATCGCGCCCGGGCTGTTCGAATCCGGCATGTCGGCCGCCATGCCGCAGAAGGTGGCCGACGGCTTGCTGGAGAAGATGCTGTTCCCGCGCCGCATGGGCAAGGCCGCCGAGTTCGCCGGACTGGTGCGGCACATCGTCGAGAACCGCTATCTCAACGCCAGCACCATCGAGATCGACTGCGGCTCGCGCTGATCCGGCGCCGCCGGTCCCTTGCCCTGGTCAGCCCGCCTGCCGGAGACGATCCCGATACCGGTTGGGCGTGACGCCCTTCCAGCGCCGGCAGGCGCGGATGAAATTCGAGACCTCGCCATAGCCGAGCGCTTCGGCCACCTGCTCCAGCGTCAGGCCGCTGGCGAGCAACTCCTCGGCCAGTGCTTCGCGCACTTCTTCCTGCAGCTGGCGGAAGCTGGTGCCCTCCTCCACCAGGCGGCGGCGCAATGTGCGGGAGGTCATATGCAGTTCTCCGGCTAGCGTCTCCATGTCCAGCCACTGGCCCGGCCGGGCCACCATGCGGTCGCGCAGCTTGCCCGCAAGGCCATCGCGCGCCTGCCGGCGGGCGAGCATCGCCTGGCATTGCGCTTCGCACTGGCTCGCCACCTCGGCGCTGGCGCCCGGCAGCGGATGGTCAAGATAGCCGGATGCGTCCTTGACGATGCGGTTCTCCGCAGCCGCGAAGCGCGGCATGATGCCGAACAGCGCCAGGTAGGGGCGAGCWTCGGCAGGCTCCGGCATGCGCAGGCTGACGCTCTGCACGGGCAACGTGGTGTGGATCAGGTCGCGCATGATGCTCGTCATGCTCGCGCAGTCGCGCTCGACGATAAACGTGCGCACGTCTTCCGGCACCTTGCTGTCGTCGAGGGTGGAAACCAGCGTGTCCCCCACCACTTCGGTGTGGATATCGGGAAACGGATACGAGAGATCGAGATAGCGCACCGCCATGCCGATGGCATGGCGCAGCGTGGCGCAACTCAGCAGCGCAAACCCCCAGATGCCATAGGTCGCCAGCCGGTAGCGCAGGCCAGCATCGATGCCCAGGCCCGGGGCATGTCCCAGCGCATTCACAAGGTTGCGTATCAGCCGCAACTCCTGCTCCGCTTCCACCACGGCGCCCGGGTTGGCCAGTTGCTGCCAGTTCAGGCCGGTCCCTTGCAGGCAGCGATCCCCCGACAAGCCATGGTCGAGCCCGAACTGCAGCAGCAGCTGCACGCTCGGTCCATTGTGACGGGGAACATGCCTGACGGTACGCATCGGCGCGAAGGAATTGGGTTGTCCGGAAATGATAACTATCTGTCCGAATATGCCATAACACCGACGCGCGCGCCCACTTAGCATTACTACCCATCGAGTGGCGTATCAACGCCCGAAAGACAAGAACCAGGAGACAACCCCCGTCGTCGCGGCTACCGCAGCGACACCCACCGTCCGGCAGCGCCGGACCGGTTCACTGCGCCAGCACGCGGCGCGGCATTGGTGCTCATCCATCGCACCAGGCGCGCCAAATCCCACCTTTGACAGACAAGGACATATCGACCATGCGAATGCAGGACAAGATCGCACTCGTCACCGGCGGCGCCTCGGGCATGGGCCTCGCCTTCTCGCGACGACTGGCCCGGGAAGGCGCCCGGGTCTTCTTCACCGATATCAACGAGACCGGCGGCCGGCAGGCCGAAGCGGAACTGAGGCAGGCAGGACTGCAAGCTGCTTTCCTGCGGCACGATGTCGCGCAGGAAGCCGACTGGCTGCGCGTGCTGGACCATATCCGCGTGGCCGAAGGCCGGCTGGACGTGCTGGTGAACAATGCCGGCATTGCCATCTCCCAGACCATTGAAACCTGCACGCTCGAAGACTTCGACAAGATCCTCAACGTCAATCTCAAGAGCGTCTTCCTGGGCTGCAAGCATGGGCTCGCGCTGATGAAGGCAAAGGGCGGCTCGATCATCAACGTGTCGTCGATCACTGCGATCTGCGGCGAGCCGATGGCGCCCGCCTACAGTGCGTCCAAGGCAGGCGTTCGCTTTCTGTCGAAGTCCGTGGCGCTGCACTGCGCCGAAAAAGGCTATGCCATCCGCGTCAACAGCCTGCATCCCGGCTACATCGATACGCCGCTGCTCGCCAGCGGCAACACCGGCAGCCTGAGCGAAGCCGAGCTGATGGCCTCGCGCATGCGCATCGGCGGCGAGATCCCGCTCAAGCGCCGCGGCACGCCCGACGAAGTCGCGGGCGCCGTCCTGTACCTGGCCAGCGATGACTCCGCCTATGTCACCGGCACCGAACTGGTGGTCGACGGTGGCTATGCCTGCCATTGACTGCCATCGACCTTTGCTCTGCGCACCAATTTCTGATCCAGGAGACCCTGACCATGGCACTTCCCGAAACCATCACCCATCAGGACAAGCTCCTGTACGTCGACACCACCGCGCACCCCTTCCTGAAGGCCTTCGGCGGCCATGAAGGCATCGAGATCTTCCCGCTGTTCCTGGACCCTTGCAACGGCGTATGGATCATCCGCGCCCGCTTCGCGCCCGGGCTGACGCTGCCGCTGCACTTCCACACCGGCGTGGTTCACTTCTACACCATGAGCGGCAGCTGGTACTACACCGAGTACCCCGACCAGAAGCAAACCGCCGGCTGCTATCTGTATGAACCGGGTGGCTCGATCCACCAGTTCAACACGCCGGCCGACAACGACGGCCCGACCGACGTGATCTTCCAGGTCATTGGCGCAAACGTGAACTTCATGCCGGACGGCTCCTTCATCAGCCTGTCGGATGCCGGCCAGATCAAGGCCTGGGTGGACCAGGCCATCCGTGCGCAGGACAACGGCATGAAATACATCTCGGGCGGCCTGCCGGGCCTTTCCGCCTGACGAATCGCTTCGGAGAATGCACAGATGCTACGCACGATGGGCTTTCCCGGCCAGTACGTGCAGGGCCCCGGCGCCCTGCGGCAACTGGGCGCCCTGCGCGGCAGGATGGGCTGGAAGCGGCCGGTGGCATTGCGCCAAGCCTGACCCTCACCTTCACCGGGAAGAATCATGACCGAACGAATGAAACGCGCGCTGGCCGCGATCGCGACGGGACTGGCCGTTGCCGTTGCCAGCCCGTTTGCCGCCGCGGCCCAGGGCAGCAGGCCGAACATCCTCGTCATCTGGGGCGATGACATCGGCTGGCAGAACATCAGCGCTTATGGCATGGGCACCATGGGGTACACCACGCCGAACATCGACAGCATCGGCATGGCCGGCATCCGCTTTACCGACCACTATGCGCAGCCGTCCTGCACGGCGGGGCGCGCGGCGTTCATCACCGGGCAATACCCGATCCGCTCCGGCATGACCACGGTCGGCCAGCCGGGCGACAAGCTCGGCCTGAAAGCTGAATCGCCCAGCCTGGCCGAGGTGCTCAAGCGCCTTGGCTACCGTACCGGACACTTCGGCAAGAGCCATCTGGGCGACCACAACGAGAACCTGCCGACGGCGCATGGCTTCGATGAATTCTTCGGCAACCTGTATCACCTCAACGTCGAAGAACAGCCGGAGTACCACGACTACAAGCACTACGCGAGCGACTATCCGGGCGGGCCCAAGGCATTCGCGCAGAGGTTCGCGCCGCGCGGCGTGCTCCACGCCTTCGCCACGGACAGCGACGACGCCAGCACGGATCCGCGCTTCGGGCGCGTAGGCCGGCAGAAGATCGAGGACACCGGCCCGCTCACCATGAAGCGGATGGAGGACTTCGATGCGGAGGAAGTCATTCCAAAGGCCATCGACTTCATGCAGAAGTCAAAACAGGAAGACAAGCCGTTCTTCGTCTGGCTCAACACCAGCCGCATGCATCTGTACACCCACCTCAACGACAAGTGGCGTTACGCGGCAGCCAGGTACACGCATGAAGATGACCTGCACGGCGGCGGCATGCTCCAGCACGATCACGATATCAGCCTCGTACTGGACTATCTCAAGCGCAGCGGCCTGGACAACAACACCATCGTCTGGTACTCGACCGACAATGGCCCGGAGCACTCGTCGTGGCCGCATGGCGCGACTACGCCCTTCCGTGGCGAGAAGATGACGACCTACGAAGGCGGCGTCCGGGTGGTGTCCATGCTGCGCTGGCCGGGCGTCATCAAGCCGGGCCAGATCAAGAACGGCATCCAGGCGCATCAGGACATGTTCACCAGCTTCGCGGCCGTAGCCGGCGCTCCCGACGTGGCGGAGCAGATGCAGCGCGAGAAGAAGCAGTACATCGACGGGATCAACAACGTCGACTACTGGACCGGCAAGTCGCAGGAAAGCGCGCGGCGGGACTTTCTCTACTACTACGAGAGCAAGCTGGCGGCGGTGCGCATGGGCCCGTGGAAGTTCCACTTCTCGGTGAAGGAGGATTACTACAGCGACCTGCGTCCCCGCACCATCACCATGCTGTTCAACCTGCGCAGCGACCCGTTCGAAAGCTATGACAGCAAGGATTCCTACGGTCATCTGGTGCAGAAGGCAGCGTGGATGGCGGGCCCGCTGGGCGAATTGATCGGGAACCACCTGCAAACGCTGGGGGAATATCCGCCGGTGCAAGCGGCCAAGTCGTTTGACCGCTCGAACATGGTGCAGGACTTCCTGCAGCAGAAGCGGCAGCAGGCTGCCGGGCGGCAATAGGAGTCTCCGATGGAACGCAGCGGGCAGCTCGGGGCACGAGCGGTGAAGACATCGGGAGGCGGCCGGCTGGCCACGCGGCGCCACGGCCGCGCAATCATGCTGGCCTTCGTGGCATGCGTTGCCGCCGCCACCGGCGGCGGCCTTGCCTGGTGGCAGGCACGCACCCATGCACCGGGCGCCGTCGTCGCCAGGCCTGGAGATGGCGTTAGCGGGCCGCGGGGCATGGTCCACATCCCCGGCGGCGAATTCCTGATGGGCAGCGACAGCAAGATGGCCCAGGACAACGAGAAGCCCGCGCACAAGGTGCGCGTCCATGGCTTCTGGATGGACCAGCATCACGTCACCAATGCCGAGTTCCGCAAATTCGTCGCGGCCACCGGTTACGTCACCACTGCGGAAAAGACCCCTGAATGGGACACCCTGAAGGTCCAACTGCCGCCGGGCACGCCGCGCCCGCCCGCCAGCGCGATGGTGCCGGGCGGCATGGTGTTCGTGGGCACATCGCGGCCGGTGCCGCTGCAGGACTATTCACGCTGGTGGCGCTACGTTGCGGGCGCCGACTGGCGCCATCCGGGCGGGCCCGGCACGTCGATCGATGGCAAGGACGACCACCCGGTGGTGCAGGTCTCCTATGAAGACGCGCAGGCCTATGCCCGATGGGCCGGCAAGCGCCTGCCGACGGAAGCGGAGTGGGAGTTCGCGGCACGCGGCGGCCTGGCGCAGGCGACCTATGCGTGGGGCGAGAAGTTCGCCCCCGACGGCAAGCAGATGGCCAACGCCTGGCAGGGGCAGCAGGCGCAGCCCTTTCCCGTGGTGAGTCCCAAGGCGGGCGGCGCGCCGGGCACGAGCCCGGTCGGCACCTTCCCGGCCAACGGCTACGGCCTGCATGACATGACCGGCAATGCCTGGCAGTGGGTAACGGATTGGTACCGGCCCGACCAGTTTCAGCGCGAAGCCGCTCTCGGCCGGCTGATCGAGAATCCCGCGGGTCCCGTGGCCTCCTGGGATCCGGGCGAGCCCGGCGTTCCCGTCAACGCGCCGAAGCGCGTCACGCGCGGCGGCTCCTTCCTCTGCAACGAGGACTACTGCCTGAGCTATCGCCCCAGTGCCCGACGCGGCACCGACCCTGACAGCGGCATGTCTCACCTCGGTTTCCGGCTGGTCATGGACGACAGTCGCTGGGATGCGAAGCAGCGCGATCGCTAGCCTCAGCCTCCTGATCGGGACGCTCTCCACAACCGGCTCTTCGCCGCCCCGAAGCGGTCCCTGTACAAGCCAGGCACAACAACAGCGTAGACCAACGCCAATGCAACGCCCCTCTGGGAGGAGACACGATGACAGATGCCAAAAAGACCATTGACGTAAAGCAGTTCATCGACGGACAGCGGTTCTCGCCATATCAATGGCTGATCCTGGTCGTCTGCTTCCTGACCATTGCCATCGACACCTACGATGCCTTCGCCGTCGGCTTCGTTGTCCCGGTGCTGATGCAGGCATGGCACCTGGACAAGGCGGTCTTCGGGCCCGTCATGAGCGCATCGATCCTCGGCATGGCGATCGGCGCCCTGCTGGCCGGCCCTCTCTTCGACCGCACCACGCCGAAGACCGTGATGGTTGCCTCCATGATCCTGTTCGGCCTGTGCAGCTTCGGCAGCATGTTTGCCGAAACGCCGCTTTCGCTGGGTATCTGGCGATTTCTCACCGGCCTTGGCATCGGCGCGGCGGTGCCGGGAGCCACGACACTCGTCTACGAGTACGCACCGGCAAGGCGCAGCGCGCTACTCGTCAATACCATGGGCTGCGGAGGAATGATCGGCGCGGCGGCGTGCGGCATGACCGCCGGGCTGCTGATTCCGGCCTACGGCTGGAAGAGCCTGTTCGTGGTGGGTGCGTTCATGCCGATCGCCCTGGCGATTGTCGTGCATTTCACGGTGCCGGAGCCGCTGCGTTTCATGGTGCTGCGCCAGTGGCCGGCCGAACGGATTGCCGCCGTGCTTCGCCGCATCGCCCCGGCGCATGACTTCGAAGGCGCGCGCTTTGCCTTTTCCGAAGATCAGCCCAAGGGCCCCGGATCGGGGATGGCCGTCATGCTGTCGAAGCCGCTGCGCGCGGGAACGCTGGCGCTGTGGCTGACCTACTTCGCCGGCACGTTCGCCTACTACCTGCTGATGGGCTGGATGCCCACGCTGATCCAGGAGTCAGGCGCGACCTTGCGGCAGGCGACGATCGCGACCAGCCTGTTGGCCCTGGGCGGCATCATTGGCGCCTTCCTTGTCGGCTGGCTGATGGACCGCTTCGAGCGCAACAGCGTCGTGGCGCTGGCATTTGCCCTGGGCGGCGCCTCGGTCTGGCTGATCGGGCAACAGGCCGGCAGCCCGATCTGGCTCGCCGCCAGCATCCTGCTTGCCGGCGTGGGCCTGAATGGCGCGATATTCTCGATGGGCGGCCTCGCTGCAGCGTTCTACCCGACGCATGGCCGCTCGGCAGGCATCGCATGGATGTACGGCATCGGCCGCATTGGCGGCATCCTCGGGCCAATCACCGGCGCTGTCATGCTGCGCGCGGGGGGCGCCGACGTGTTCTTCACGATCGTGGCGGCCACCATCCTCTTCCCTGTGCTGGCGCTTTGGTTCAAGCGCAGGGCAACATCAGGCGCAGGCGAGATCGCAGCCTCTGTCCGTGACGGGGTCGGAAGCAGCCGCTTGCGCTGACAATTCGACCAACCCCTGCCCGCCATCGCTGCCGTTCGGACTTGCCAGGCCGAACGGCAGCATTGGRGCGCAACGCGCGCGGCTTCGGGTCCATCTTCCGTCCCGCGGTCAAAACCTGTGCCGGACAGCTACAGCCACGCCGTACCTGCCCTTCTGCCCTGCGCTCGGCAAGTAGCCGGCGGCAAAGCCGTTGGGCGAGGAATCGAAATTCAGCCCGGCGCTTCTTTTTCGATAGTCCCCGAAGAACCCGGTTTCACTCCCACTCGATCGTCGCAGGCGGCTTGCCCGACACGTCATACACCACCCGGTTCAGCCCCCGCACCTCGTTGATGATCCGGTTCGAGCAGCGGCCCAGCAGCGCGTACGGCAGGTGCGCCCAGTGCGCCGTCATGAAGTCGGTGGTCTGTACCGCGCGCAGCGCGACGACGTAGTCGTAGGTGCGGCCGTCGCCCATCACGCCGACGGACTTGACCGGCAGGAACACGGCGAAGGCCTGGCTGGTCAGGTCATACCAGCTCTTGCCCACTTGCGCGGGTTCGCACAGGCCGGCGGCGGCGTCCTTCTCGGTGGCCAGCGTGCCGCGCAGTTCTTCGATGAAGATGGCATCGGCGCGGCGCAGCAGTTCGGCGTAGTCGCGCTTGACCTCGCCCAGGATACGCACGCCCAGGCCCGGGCCCGGGAACGGGTGGCGGTAGACCATTTCGGGCGGCAGGCCGAGTTCCACGCCGAGTTCCCGCACTTCGTCCTTGAACAGGTCGCGCAGCGGTTCGAGCAGCTTGAGGCCCAGCGTTTCCGGCAGGCCGCCCACATTGTGGTGGCTCTTGATGGTGGTGGCTTTCTTGGTCTTGGTGCCGCCGGACTCGACCACGTCGGGGTAGATGGTGCCTTGCGCCAGCCACTTGGCCTTGCTTAGCTTCTTGGCTTCGGCCTGGAACACTTCGACGAACTCGCGGCCGATGATCTTGCGCTTGGCTTCCGGATCGGTCACGCCGGCGAGGTGGCCGAGGAACTGCTCGGCGGCGTCGATGTGCACGACCTTGGCATGCAAGCGGCCGGCGAACATTTCCATCACCATCTTGCCTTCGTTCAGGCGCAGCAGGCCGTGATCGACGAACACGCAGGTGAGCTGGTCGCCGATGGCGCGATGGATCAGCGCCGCGGCCACCGACGAATCGACGCCGCCGGACAGGCCGAGGATCACTTCTTCGTCGCCGACCTGCTCGCGGATCCGGTTGACGGCTTCAGCGATGTGGTCGCGCATGACCCAGTCGGGCCTGGCGGCGGCGATCTTCTGCACGAAGCGGTCGAGGATGTCGCGGCCCTTGGCGGTATGCGTGACTTCCGGGTGGAACTGCACGGCGTAGTAGCCGCGCGCCTCGTCGGCCATGCCGGCGATCGGGCAGCTCGGCGTGGATGCCATCAGCTTGAAGCCCGGCGGCAGCTCGGCGACCTTGTCGCCATGGCTCATCCAGACCTTGAGCATGCCGTGGCCTTCGGGCGTGGAGAARTCCTCCAGGTCCTTGAGCAGCGCGGTGTGGCCATGCGCACGCACTTCGGCGTAGCCGAATTCGCGGTGATCGCTCCACTCCACCTTGCCGCCGAGCTGCACGGCCATGGTCTGCATGCCGTAGCAGATGCCCAGCACCGGCACGCCGAGGTCCCACACGGCCTGCGGCGCGCGCAGCTGATGGTCTTCGTAGGTGCTGGCGTGGCTGCCGGACAGGATGATGGCCTTGGGCGCGAACTCGCGCACGAATTCTTCCGACACGTCGTTCGGGTGGATCTCGCAGTAGACGTGCGCTTCGCGCACGCGGCGGGCGATCAGCTGCGTTACCTGCGAGCCGAAATCAAGGATGAGGATTTTGTCGTGCATGATGGGCGGATGACGTGTCGTCCGGCGCGGGGTCGGGCATCACTTCCGTGCCCGGGCCATAGCCGGGCGGTGGCGTGAAACCAGGCTCGCGCCGGTATTCGGGTGATTGCGGCCGGCCTGCCACGGGGGGCGCGCCGGCATCCTTGTCTTGCGAATCTTTCTGCAGTTCGCGCTGCGCGCGCAGTTCACGCTCGCGCACGCGCACGCGCTTGGCCGCCGGCAACTGCACGGCCGCGAAAAATGCCAGCACCGCGGCCAGCACCGGCAGCCAGATCTTGCCCGCGCCCTGCACCGGCAGGTCGAGCATGAGCATCCAGGCCACGATCAGCACCGCGCTGACCAGGTTGACCTGGCCCACCGTGCGTGCCACCGCCACCGTGAGCTGCCCGTTGATGGTGGCCTGCCACAGCAGCAAGGCCAGGCCGATCAGCGCCACGCCGAGCAACTGCCCGTAGAGGGGGGGCTGGGGCTGCGGCAACTGCAGCGCGCTGTAGAGCGTCGTGAAAGGCGAAAGCAGCAGGACGATGCCGAGCAGCAGATCCAGCAAGGCATCGAGAAACAGCACAGCTCGCAGCAGAACTTTCATGAAATCTCCTCCGGTCAGGCGTAAGGCCCGGCCTGGGGGCGCGGCCGGCTCGGCCCGGCAGAAAGCTGTACCGGGCCGTGTGACTGGCGGGGCATCGCGCCCCGCGCAGCCACTGGGTCAAAGCGACTTAGTCGATGTAGTAGTTCGGCGCTTCCTTGGTGATCTGCACATCGTGCACATGCGACTCGCGCATGCCCGCGGCCGTGATCTGCACGAACTCCGAGGTCTCGTGCCAGCTGGCGATGGAGCTGCTGCCGCAATAACCCATGGAAGCACGCACGCCACCGCACAGCTGGTGGATGATCGCCGTGACCGCACCCTTGTAGGGCACGCGGCCTTCGATCCCTTCGGGGACCAGCTTGTCGACGTTGGCGGTATTGTCTTCCTGGAAGTAGCGATCGGCCGCGCCGTCCTTCATCGCGCCCACCGAGCCCATGCCGCGGTAGCTCTTGAACGAGCGGCCCTGGTACAGGAACACTTCGCCCGGCGCTTCTTCGGTGCCGGAGAACATGCCGCCCATCATGACCACGTGCGCGCCGGCTGCCAGCGCCTTGGCGACGTCGCCCGAGTAGCGGATGCCGCCATCGGCCACCAGCGGCACGCCGGTGCCCTTGAGGGCTTCGGCCACGTTGGACACCGCGGTGATCTGCGGCACGCCYACGCCCGCCACGATGCGGGTGGTGCAGATCGAGCCCGGGCCGATGCCGACCTTGACGCCGTCGGCGCCATGATCGACCAGCGCGCGCGCGGCGGCGCCGGTGGCGATATTGCCGCCGATCACCTGCACCTGCGGATAGTTCTGCTTGACCCAGCGCACGCGGTCCAGCACGCCCTGGCTGTGGCCATG
>NZ_JBFTND010000029.1:0-42525 GCF_056397305.1 Cupriavidus sp. 05N40 | reverse complement strand
GGTGGAAGCGGCTGCGCCCGCGGGCGAGGTGCAGGTGTGCATGCGGCACCGGGTGGCGGCGCAGGGAAGCTACTGCAAGACAGCGGCCGTGGCCGGCTAGTTAGTCTTGCGCGGGCTCCAGCTCCCGCCATGCCAGGAACAGCCGCGTGTCGAACTCGAGCTGGTGGTAGGCCGGCTCCATGTATTCGCAGAGCCGGTAGAACGCCTTGTCGTGATCGCTTTCCTTCAGGTGCGCGAGCTCGTGCACCACGATCATGCGCAGGAACTCCGGCGGCGCTTGCCTGAATACCGAAGCCACGCGGATTTCCTTCTTGGCCTTGAGCTTGCCTCCCTGCACGCGCGAAATCGCGGTGTGCAGGCCGAGCGCGCGGTGCACCGTGTCGATCTTGGCGTCGAAGGCCACCTTGTGCAGCGGCGGCGCGCTGCGCAGGAAGTCCTGCTTCAGCTCACCGGTGTATTCGTACAGCGCGCGGTCCGTCTGTATGGCGTGGCGTTCGGGATATTTCTTGCTCAGGTGATCGCCGAGCCGGTTGGCTGCCACCATCTGGCGCACCTGTTCGAGCACGTCCGGCGGATAGCCGCCGAGAAAGCGCAGCGGATCCTTGGCGCCGGGGCGCCAGGTATTGCCGGCGAAGGCGGGGCTGCTGCCTTGGCTCACCGTGGCTTAGTGATGGTGGTGATGGTGGTGGCTGATCTCGCCGGTCGCCACGAAAGCCTGGACGGCGTCCTGCTCTCCGGTAGCGTGGCGCATCAGTTCGCCGCATTTGCACCAGCCCTGGTAGGGCTGGAGATGCGAGCAGGCCGACGTTTTCTGCAGAAACAGCGTGACGGGCTTGGTGCACTTGGTGCACTTGAAGGTAAGCGTGCGGGCGGGTTTGCTCATCGGGCGGGGTGGCGAAGCGGTTGCCTGGGGGCAACGGTGTCAAATGGCRCCGCGGCGTGCGCGGCAGGGCAGGCCGCATTTTAGCCTGCCCGGTGCGATTGCGTGCCATTGCCTGCCATTGCCTGCCACTGCCACCCGCGCCTATTCCTTGACCGCCCCGGTCATGCCCGACACGTAGTACTCGACAAAGAAGGAATACACCAGCGCCACCGGCAGCGAACCCAGCAGGGCGCCCGCCATCAGCGCGCCCCAGTGGTAGACATCGCCCTCGATCAGCTCGGTGACGATTCCCACCGGCACCGTCTTCACCTCGGACGAGGAAATGAAGGTCAGCGCGTAGATGAACTCGTTCCACGACAGCGTGAAGGCGAAGATGCCGGCCGAGATCAGGCCCGGCACCGCCAACGGCAGGATGATCTTGACCAGTATCTCCCAGCGCGTGGCGCCGTCGATCAGCGCGCATTCTTCCAGCTCATAGGGGATCGAGCGGAAGTAGCCCATCAGCAGCCAGGTGCAGAACGGGATCAGGAAGGTCGGATAGGTCAGGATCAGTGCCCAGCGCGTATCGAACAGGCCGAGCTGGAACACGATCGACGCCAGCGGGATGAACAGGATCGAGGGCGGGATCAGGTAGGCCAGGAAGATGGCCAGGCCGACCTGCTTGGCGCCCTGGAAGCGCAGCCRCTCGATGGCGTAGGCGGCCAGCACGCTGGCCGCCAGCGAGGCGAAGGTGGAAACCGTGGAGACGATCACGGTGTTGAGCAGCCAGGCCGGATACGGCGTGTTGAACAGCAGCTTCTTGAAGTGCGCCAGGGTTGGCGCGATCACCAGGAACGGGTTGGCGGTGCCCATCAGCAGTTCGCCGTCCGGCTTGAAGGCGGTGATGGCCATCCAGTAGAAGGGGAACAGCAGCACGAAGACGAAGATGCCCAGCGGGATGTAGATCGTCRCCCAGCGCCGCGGGAGCGACTGCAGGTAGTCCATGCCCTGTTGCTCGGGCGCGGTGGTCGCTTTCATTTGTCGCCTCCCTGTTGCCAGCCGCGCCGTTGCAGGCCGAAGTAAGAAAACAGGATCGCCGCCAGCAGGAAGGGCACCATCATGGTGGCGATCGCCGCGCCTTCGCCCAGCGAGCCGCCCGAGATCGCGCGCTGGAAGGACAGCGTGGCCATCAGGTGGGTGGCGTTGAGCGGGCCGCCGCGCGTGAGCACATAGATCAGCTGGAAATCGGTGAAGGTAAACAGCACCGAGAAGGTCATCACCACCGCGATGATCGGCGTGAGCAGCGGCAGCGTGACATAGCGGAATTGCTGCCAGGGTGTGACGCCGTCGATCGATGCCGCCTCGTACAGCGTGGGCGAGATGGTCTGCAGCCCGGCCAGCAGCGAGATGGCGACGAAGGGAATGCCGCGCCACACATTGGCGGCGATGGTGGAGAAGCGGGCCAGCCAGGGATCGCCCAGGAAGTCGATATAGCGGTCGATCAGGCCGAGCTTGACCAGGGTCCAGCTGATGACGGAGAACTGGGCATCGTAGATCCACCAGAAGGCCAGCGCGGACAGCGCCGTCGGCACGATCCACGGCAGCAGCACGATGGCGCGGAAAAAGGACTTGAACGGCAGGTTCTTGTTGAGCAGCAGCGCCAGCCACAGGCCCAGCACGAACTTCAGCACGCTCGCCACCACGGTGTAGAAGATCGTGTTGAACAGCGCCAGCTGCGTGAGCGAGTCGCCAACCAGGTAGTCGTAGTTGGCCAGGCCGATCCATTCGCCGGCGCCGCCGATCTTGGTGTCGGTGAAGCCGAGCCAGACGCCAAGCCCGAGCGGATAAGTCAGGAAGAGCAGCAGCAACAGCCCGGTCGGCAGCATGAACAGCATGCCGAGCGCATGCCGGTGGTTCATCAGCCTGGACAGCATGGGTGCGCGCGGCGGTGGCCGCCGTGGCGTGGCAATTGCCTTGTCGATGCCTTGTTCCATCGGAGCTCCTTGTCCCAGGGGCCTGGTTTCATGTGGCCGCCGCTTGCCCGGCGTGCCCAGCTGCACGCTGCCTCGCTCCCTCCCCCGCGCGGCGGGGGGCGGGAGCTAGCCACGGGCGATGCCGCGCGGCAAGCGCCGGCGAGCGCTAGGCCTTGTAGTAGCGCGTGGCACGCTGCGCCGCGCGCGCCGCTGCCTCCTTGGGGGTCTTGGAGCCGCTGGCTGCCTCGGCCACCATGTCGACCACGATGTAGTCCGCCATGGATGCCGCCGAGGCGGTGCCGAGCGGGCCCGCGTGGCCGTTGTCGAGCATCAGCGCGGCGGAGTCGCGATAGACGGTGTGCTTGGGGTCGACGGTCCAGATCGGATTGGCCTCGTAAGCCTTGAGCGGCTGGCTGACGTAGCCGATGGCGGCCTCCATCCACGGGTTGTACTGTTCCGGCTCCATCATGAACTGCAGGTAGGCCTTCGCCGCGTTCGGGTACTTGGAGTACTTGAACAGCATCATCTGCGTGATCTGCATCAGCTCGGTGGGTTTGCCGGAGTTGCCGATGGGGAAGTGCGCATGCTGGATGTCCTGCGCCATCTCCTGCAACTTGGGCTCCTTGGAATTCTTGGCCGCGTAGTAGACCGAGATGCCGTTGGCGGTCAGGCTGACCTGCCCGTCGAGGAAGGCCTTGTTGTTCGACGGATCCTGCCATGACAGCGTGCCGGGCACGAAGGTGGCGTAGAGCTGCTTGGCGTATTCCAGCGCGGCCCAGGTCTCGGGCGAATTGACCACCACCTTGCCTTTGGTGTCGACCAGCATGCCGCCGTGCGACCACAGCAGCCAGTGCGCCCAGTTGTTGCCGTCGCCGACCGCCTTGCCGAGCGCGAAGCCGCAGGGCGTGCCCTTGGCCTTGAGGCCCTGGCAGAGCTTGAGGAAACCGGCGGTGTCCTTGGGAATGGTGTCGAAGCCGGCAGCCTTGACGTGGCTCTCGCGATAGACCAGCGCATTGCCGACCACGCCCAGCGGCAGGCCGATCCATTTGCCGTTATGGGTGCCGTACTTGCGGCACACGTCGTACCAGCCGCCATACTTGCCGCCCAGGTAGCCGGCAAGGTCGGACAGGTCGACCAGCTTGTCGGGGTACTGCTGCGGGTCGTCGAACCAGCCGACGATGATGTCCGGGCCGCTGCCCACGCTGGCCGCCACCGCGGCCTTGGGCCGCACGTCTTCCCAGCCTTCGTTGTCGACGCGTACCTCGATGCCGGTCAGCTCGGTGAATTTCTTCGTGTTGGCGTTCCACAGGTCTTCGTCGCCCTGCACGAAGCGCTTCCAGCGCAGTACGCGCAGCTTGGCGCCGGCTTCCGGCTTGTACTGCAACGGCGCCGGGGCGGCGAAGGCATGTCCGCCCAGCGCCGTGGTGGCAGCCACGGCAGCCGTGGATGCCAGGAAATCGCGTCTGGTGAAGCGGGTCGTCGTGCTCATTGCTTTGTCTCCTCCGTGGTCAGGGGTTCTGCCCCGTGCTGGTCATGCCTGTTTCCCTGGTCGCCCGCCGGCGGCGGCGCGTCGTACCGCAACAGCGCCTGGCCCGAATCGGCATCGAACAGGTGGGTGTGCTGGTGGTCGGGTACCAGGTGCAGGATGTCGCCCGCGGCAAAGTTGTGGCGCTCGCGGAAGATCGAAATGAACTCGGTCTCGCAGAAGCGCGAGTAGACCTCGGTGTTGGCACCGGTGGGCTCCACCACCGCGACGCGGCTTGGCAGGCCCTGGCCGGGCGGGCCCAGGTCCAGGTGCTCCGGACGCACGCCGTAGATCACGCGCTGGCCGTCGGTGCCGGCGCTGTTGTCCAGGCGCGCGGGAGCGGGCACGCGGCTGCCGTCGGCAAACTCGACCGTGGCCGTGCCGCCCTGGCGGCGCAGTGTGCCTGGCACGAAGTTCATCGCCGGCGAGCCGATGAAGCCGGCCACGAAGAGATTGTCGGGCCGGTCGTAGAGCTCAAGCGGCTTGCCGCGCTGCTCCACGCGGCCGTCGCGCATCACCACGATCTGGTCGGCCATGGTCATGGCCTCGATCTGGTCGTGCGTCACGTAGACCGAGGTGGTGCGCAGGCGCTGGTGCAGCTCCTTGATCTCCGCGCGCATCTGCACGCGCAGCTTGGCGTCGAGGTTGGAGAGCGGCTCGTCGAACAGGAACACCTGCGGGTCGCGCACGATCGCACGCCCCATCGCCACCCGCTGGCGCTGGCCTCCCGAGAGCTGGCGGGGATAGCGCTCCAGCAGCGCGCCCAGGCCGAGGATGGCGCAGGCCTTGTCCACCTTCTGCTTGATCTCCTCGCGCGGCGCCTTGGCCAGCTTGAGCGAGAAGGCCATGTTGTCGTAGACCGTCATATGCGGGTAGAGCGCATAGTTCTGGAACACCATGGCGATGTCGCGCTCCTTGGGCGGCAACTGGTTGACCACCCGGTCCCCGATGGCGATCTCGCCGGTCGTGATCTCCTCCAGGCCCGCGATCATGCGCAGCAAGGTGGACTTGCCGCATCCGGACGGCCCGACCAGCACGGTGAACTGGCCATCGGGAATGTCGATGTCCACGCCGCGGATGACCTGGGTGCCGCCAAAGACCTTCTCGACGCCTCGAATCTGTACCGATGCCATGCCTCGTGTCTCCGGTTACCGCTCTTGTCGGGGCCTGCCTGCAGCCCAGCTAGCTGCCTGCCACCACCACATAGGTCGGGCGGCCGCGCACGGCCCAGTCGACCAGGTTCTGCGCGGCCTTGCGCCGCAATTCCTTTTCCGCCACCGTCGAGTAGAAGGCCGCATGCGGCGACAGCACGACGCGCGGATGGCGCAGCAGGCGTGCGTCGGCGGCCGGTTCGACCGGCAGCACATCCAGTGCGGCGCCGTCGAGCCGGCCCGAGTCCAGCGCCGCCAGCAAGTCGTCGATGTCGACCACGGGCCCGCGCGCGGTATTCACCAGCACGCCRCCGGGCTGCATGCGATCGAGCAGCGCGGCGCCCACCATGCCGCGCGTTTCATCGTTCAGCGGCACGTGCAGCGAGATGGCGTGGGCCTGCGCGAACAGGGTCTCCTGGTCCACGCGCTGTACATAGGGCGGGAAGTCGCCGTCGATCAGGTAGGGGTCGCATGCGATCACGCGGGCAAAGCTGTTGCGGCCGATATGCGCCATGCGCTTGCCGATGCGGCCAAGGCCCAGGATGCCCAGCGTCATGTCGCCGACCCGCCGTAGCTCGCCGGCGCTGCCGAAATGCCAGGTGCCGGCCTTGACGTCGCGGTCGTAGAAGGGAATGTGCCGCAGCAGCGACAGCATCATCGCCAGCGCATGGGTGGCCACCTCGCCCACGCCATAGTCCGGCGAGTTGCCGACCCATATGCCGTGCGCGCGCGCGTCCGCGGTGTTCACCGTATCGAAGCCGGCGCCGTAGCGGCTCACCACGCGGATCTCCGGGCGCGCGGCGAACACCCGTGCATTGACCGGCGCGTATTGCACCAGCAGGCCCTGGCAGCCCGCCGCGGCGTCGATCACATCCTGCTCGCTGCGGCACTGCGCGGTGACGACCTCGATGCCGGCGTCGCGGTAGAGCGCCTGTTCGAGATCCACATCCGGGAAATCGTAGTCCGTGATCAGGATTTTCATCGTTGTGCTCGCTCGCGTCTCGGTGGCGATGCCTCAGTGATTGTCCTTGGGCACGCCGGCCCCGCTCCTGCCCACCAGGAAGTCGAGGTCGGCGCCCAGGTTGGCCTGCTGCACGTGCTCGACGTAGAGCCGGGTCCAGCCGCGCGTCATCGGCAGCGGGGGCGCTTGCCAGGCTGCACGCCGGCGCGCCAGCTCTTCATCGCCGACATGCAGGTGCAGCTTGCGCGCGGCCACGTCGAGCTCCACCAGGTCGCCGTCCTGCACCAGTGCGAGCGGGCCGCCGGCCGCGGCCTCGGGGGCCACGTGCAGCACCACCGTGCCGTAGGCGGTGCCGCTCATGCGCGCGTCGGAGACCCGCACCATGTCGGTGATGCCCTTGCGCAGCAGCTTGGGCGGCAGCGGCATGTTGCCGGCCTCGGCCATGCCGGGGTAGCCGCGCGGGCCGCAGTTCTTCAGCACCAGCACGCAGTTTTCGTCGACGTCGAGGGTTTCGTCGTCGAGCCGCTGGTGCATATGCTCGCTGTCCTCGAACACCACCGCGCGGCCGGTGTGCCTGAGCAGCGCCGGCGTGGCGGCGCTGGGCTTGATGACCGCGCCATCGGGGCACAGGTTGCCGTGCAGCACGGCAATGCCGGCACTGGGCTTGAAGGGCGCATCAAAGGCGAGGATGACCTCGCGGTTCCAGTTGGGCGCGTCCTTGCAGTTGTCCCACAGCGTCTTGCCGTTGACTGTCAGCGTGTCGCGCGCGAGCACCGGTCCCAGTTCGCGGATTACCGCCGGCAGGCCGCCGGCATAGTAGAAATCCTCCATCAGGTGGCGCCCGGACGGTTGCAGGTCGAGCAGGCATGGCAGCTCATGCCCGATGCTGTCCCAGTCGTCCAGGCCGAGCTGGACGCCGATGCGTCCGGCAATGGCCAGCAAGTGGATCACGGCGTTGGTCGAGCCGCCGATGGCGGCGTTGACGCGGATCGCATTCTCGAAGGCCGGGCGCGTCAGGATCTGCGACATCACCAGGTTGTCCCTGACCATCTCGACGATGCGCCGGCCCGAGGCGCGCGCCAGCACGTTGCGGCGCCCGTCCACGGCGGGAATCGCGGCGTTGCCGGGCAAGCTCATGCCGAGGGCCTCGACCATGCTGGCCATGGTCGAGGCGGTGCCCATGGTCATGCAGTGGCCATGCGAACGGTGCATGCAGCTCTCGGCCTCGAAGAAGTCTTCCTGCGACATCTGGCCGGCCCGCACCTCTTCCGACATCTTCCAGACATCGGTGCCGGAGCCGAGCTCGCCGCCGCGGAACTTGCCGCTGAGCATCGGGCCGCCCGAGACGCCGATGGTGGGCAGGTCGCAGGAGGCCGCGCCCATCATCAGCGCCGGCGTGGTCTTGTCGCAGCCCATCAGCAGCACCACGCCATCGATGGGGTTGCCGCGGATGGATTCCTCCACGTCCATGCTGGCGAGGTTGCGGAACAGCATCGCGGTCGGGCGCAGCATGGTCTCGCCCAGCGACATCACCGGGAACTCGAGCGGGAAACCGCCGGCTTCCCACACGCCGATCTTGACCTGCTCGGCCAGCGTGCGGAAATGCGAGTTGCAGGGCGTGAGCTCGGAGTAGGTGTTGCAGATGCCGATGACGGGGCGGCCGTCGAACTGATCGTGGGGGATGCCGCGGTTCTTCAGCCACGAGCGGTAGATGAATCCGTCGCGGTCTAGGCGGCCGAACCAGGCCTGGCTGCGGCGCATCGGGGGTTTCGGGGGCGCCGGCGGCTTTTCGTCGTTCACTCGGGTCTCCTGCGTTCTGCGGCACCCGCGCAGCAACGACAAGCGCCTTGCTGTCGTGACTGCCGATGCCTGCTTTTATTGTGCAATGCAGATACGGATGCGCACGACAGCCGCTGCCTTGCGGCTGCGCATGCCGAGTGAGCGCAGTCTAGTTCAGGAGCTTCAACAGGTAAACTGGTATTACCAATGACGCGCGTCGGGAGCGGCGACGCAATCGGGGCGGCGGCCCGAATTGCACCTGGACTTTCGCCGATGTGCTGCCTAGAATCCAGCGGACCTTCCGCGCACTGGCCAACTGGTCAAACCAATCTGGCCGCGCGAGCCGCCCTTGGCGCAACCCAGGGTAATCCAGGAGGAACGACGTGCCGGAGCGCAATCGATACGATTTTTCAGGTCGTCACGCGGTCGTCACCGGTGGCGCGGCGGGCATCGGGCTGGCTGTCGCGCAGCGCCTTGCCGAAGGCGGCGCCAGCATCAGCCTGTGGGACAGCAATGCCGCGGCGCTGGAGGCGGCGGGCGCGGCCTTCGGCAAGGCACGGCCTCATCTGCTCTGCGTCGACGTGGCGAAGGCGGACCAGGTCGACRCAGCGCGCGATGCCACGCTGCGCGCGGCGGGCGCCGTCGATATCCTGGTCACCAGCGCCGGCATCACCGGCGCCAACACCACCACCTGGGAGTATCCGGTGGAGGAGTGGGACCGCGTCATGGAGATCAACCTGCGCGGCACCTTCCTGTGCTGCCGTGCGCTGGCGCCGCAGATGCGCGCGCGCGGCTACGGGCGCATCGTCACCATCGCCTCGGTGGCGGGCAAGGAGGGCAACCCCAATGCCTCGGCTTACAGTGCATCCAAGGCCGGCGTCATGGCGTTGACCAAATCGCTGGGCAAGGAACTGGCGCAGAGCGGCGTCACCGTGAACTGCATCACGCCGGCGGCGGTGCAGACCGGCATGTTCGCGCAGATGACGCAGCAGCATATCGACTACATGCTGTCCAGGATCCCCATGGGCCGCTTCGGCAAGGTGGAGGAGCTGGCGGCACTGGTGTCCTGGCTGGCATCGTCCGAGTGTTCCTTCTCGACCGGCGCCGTGTTCGACATCTCCGGCGGCCGGGCCACTTACTGATGAACGCCTCCGAACGCTACAACCCGTCCGCGCTCACCGGCTTCGCCAGCGCGCTGCTGCGCGCCGCGGGCATGGAGGCCGCACCGGCCCAGGCCGTGGCCGAGGTGCTGGTCGACGGTGACCTGCTGGGCCACGATACCCACGGGCTGGCCCTGCTGGCGCCCTACCTGAAGGAAATCGAAAACGGCACCATGGCCGGCGGCGGCATGGCCGAGACACTGGCGGACCGCGGCCCTTCGCTGCTGTGGGACGGGCGGCGCCTGCCGGGGCCGTGGCTGGTCACGCAGGGCATCGATGCGCTGGTGCCACGCGCGCGCCAGTACGGCAGCGCCACCCTGGTGATCCGGCGCAGCCACCATATCGCCTGCCTGGCCAGCTACCTGCTGCGTGCCACTGGCCAGGGCTTCATGATGCTGCTCTCCAGTTCCGATCCGTCGGTGCAGAGCGTGGCGCCGCACGGCGGCACGCGCGCCGTGTTCACGCCCAACCCGATCGCCGCCGGCATTCCAACGTCCACCACGCCCTTCCTGGTGGATATCTCGGCTTCGCTCGTCACCAATGGCATGAGCGCGCGCCTGCATCAGGCCGGCCAGCAATACGAGCAGGCCTGCATGCTCGATGCGCAGGGCCATGCCAGCCGCGACCCGGCCGTGCTCGCGGCAAGTCCGCCCGGCACCATCCTGCCGCTGGGCGGGCTGGAGGCGGGGCACAAGGGATTCGGCCTGGCCTTGCTGGTCGAGGCGCTGACCGGCGCGCTGGCCGGCCGCGGCCGCGCCGACGACGCCGCGCGCGGCGATGGCTGGGGCGCCACGGTGTTTATCGCGCTCTATGACCCCGATGCCTTTGGCGGACTGGCGGATTTCCTGCGCCAGGCCGACTGGATCGGCGAAGCCTGCCGGCGCAACCCGCCGCGCCCCGGCGTGGCCGCCGTGCGCATGCCGGGCGATCGCGGTCTGGCGCTGCGCGAACGCCAGCTGCGCGAGGGCGTGCTGCTGTATCCGACCATTGCCCCCGCGCTGCGGGCCTGCGCGGCCCGCCACGGGGTGCCGTTCCCCGCGCCGCTGGCTGGCTGAAGGGCGCCGGCCGGAGGGAACCGCCAGCGTATAATCCGCGCCCTGATGCTTCGTCCCAGGCCACCCGGTCCGCTTGTCCATGCCTATCCAATCGATCGAACCGCAACGGCTCTACCGCCAGATCAGCAACCAGCTGCGTGCGCTCATCCTGGCAGGCGAGTTCCCCGTGGGCTCGCGCCTGCCGGCCGAGCGGGACCTGTCGGTGCAGCTCGGCGTGAGCCGCCCGTCGTTGCGCGAAGCGCTGATCGCGCTCGAGGTCGAAGGCTATATCGAAGTGCGAATGGGCTCGGGCATCTATGTCTGCGCGCCGCCGTCGCCCGCCAATGGCGGCTTTGACCTGTCCGGCGAGGAAGGCCCGCTCGAACTGATCCGCGCGCGCGCGCTGGTCGAGGGCGAGGTCGCCGCGCTGGCCGCGCGCACGGGGCGCAAGGCCCAGTTCGATGCGATCGAGCGGGCGATCGAGCAGATGGCGGAGGATGCCGCCGCCGGCATCAAGCCGCTCGACGCCGACCGCCTGTTCCATGTGCGGGTGGCTGAAGCCACCGGCAACAGCGTGCTGGCGGGCGTGGTCCGGCGGCTGTTCGATTTGCGCCTGGGCGCGCTGTTCGATCAGTTGCACAGCCACTTCGAGACGCCCGAGGTGTGGGCCCAGGCGATCGCCGAGCACCGCGAAGTGCTGGCGGCGCTGCGCGGCAAGGACCCCGAACTGGCACGCGCGGCCATGCAGCGGCATATGGATATCGCCTACCGCCGCCTGACCTCCAGCCTGACCCGCGCGCGCCGGCGCGCGCGACCCGCGCCCTGACGGCCGCGCCACGGGCCTGAAAAACGGCCCGAAAAGACCGTCATGGCCGTCCCGGCGGGCCGGGGCCGGAGCGGCTTTGCTACACTTGACCGGTTATCTCAATTCCATCGGATTCGCATGGCACAGTACGTATTCACGATGAACCGCGTGGGCAAGATCGTTCCGCCCAAGCGTCACATCCTCAAGGACATCTCGCTGTCCTTCTTCCCGGGCGCCAAGATCGGCGTGCTGGGCCTGAACGGCTCGGGCAAGTCGACCGTGCTGAAGATCATGGCGGGCATCGACAAGGAGATCGAGGGCGAAGCCACGCCCATGCCCAACCTGAATATCGGCTACCTGCCGCAGGAGCCGCAGCTCGACCCCGAGCAGACCGTGCGCGAGTCCGTGGAAGCGGCGCTGGGCGGCGTGTTCGAAGCGCGCAAGAAGCTCGACGAGATCTATGCCGCATATGCCGAGCCGGACGCGGATTTCGACGCGCTGGCCGCCGAGCAGGCCAAGTACGAAGCCATTCTCTCGGCCAGCGACGGCAACAACGCTGAGCTGCAGCTGGAGATCGCCGCCGACGCGCTGCGCCTGCCGGCATGGGACGCCAAGGTGGGCAACCTGTCCGGCGGCGAAAAGCGCCGCGTGGCGCTGTGCCGCCTGCTGCTCTCGCGCCCCGACATGCTGCTGCTCGACGAACCCACCAACCACCTGGATGCGGAATCGGTGGACTGGCTGGAACAGTTCCTCACGCGCTTCCCYGGCACCGTGGTGGCGGTGACCCACGATCGCTACTTCCTCGACAACGCGGCTGAGTGGATCCTGGAACTGGACCGCGGCCACGGCATTCCCTGGAAGGGCAACTACAGCTCCTGGCTGGACCAGAAGGAAGCGCGCCTGAAGCAGGAAGAGTCGAGCGAGTCGGCCCGCCAGAAAGCGCTGCACAAGGAACTGGAGTGGGTACGCCAGAACCCGAAGGGCCGCCAGGCCAAGTCCAAGGCGCGTCTGGCCCGCTTCGACGAACTGAACAGCCAGGAATACCAGAAGCGCAACGAAACCCAGGAAATCTTCATCCCGGCGGGTGAGCGCCTGGGCAACGAGGTGATCGAGTTCAACGGCGTGAGCAAGGCCTACGGCGACCGCCTGCTGATCGACGACCTCAGCTTCAAGGTGCCGCCCGGCGCCATCGTCGGCATCATCGGCCCGAACGGCGCCGGCAAGTCGACCTTCTTCCGCATGCTGACCGGCAAGGAAACGCCGGACAGCGGCGAGATCAAGGTCGGCCCGACCGTGAAGCTGGCCTACGTGGACCAGAGCCGCGACGCGCTGGACGGCAGCAAGACCGTGTTCGAGGAAATCTCCGGCGGCGCCGACGTGCTTACCGTGGGCCGCTATGAAACGCCGTCGCGCGCCTATATCGGCCGCTTCAACTTCAAGGGCTCGGACCAGCAGAAGCACGTGGGCACGCTCTCCGGTGGTGAGCGCGGCCGCCTGCACCTGGCCAAGACGCTGATCGCCGGCGGCAACGTGCTGCTGCTCGAYGAACCGTCCAACGACCTCGACGTGGAAACCCTGCGCGCGCTCGAAGACGCACTGCTGGAATTCGCCGRCTGCGTGATGGTGATTTCCCACGACCGCTGGTTCCTGGACCGCATCGCCACCCACATCCTGGCCTTCGAAGGCGAGTCGCACGTGGAGTTCTTCCCCGGCAACTACCAGGAATACGAGGCGGACAAGAAGCGCCGCCTGGGCGAGGAAGGCGCCAAGCCCAAGCGTATCCGCTACAAGCCGATCGCACGCTGAGACTGGCGTATCGAAGGCACGGCTGTCGCCCCGCTCCGATAAACGGGAGCGGGGCGACAGCCATCGACAAGCCACCGTCGCCGCAAGCACAAAGGCCTCGCACAATGCGAGGCCTTTTTCGTTTCTTCGATTGCCCGGCCGCGCCTACTTGCGCACCAGCCGCAGCCGCGTGATCTCCGACGGCGCGCCGAAGCGCTTGGGCGGCCCCCAGTAGCCGGTACCCCGGCTCACATAGACCCACATCGCCTCATGGCGCTTGAGCCCGGCAACGTAAGGCTGCTGCATCGGCACGAACAGCGTCCAGGGCCAGAACTGCCCGCCGTGGGTATGGCCGGACAACTGCAGGTCGAAGCCCGCGTCGGAGGCGGCCTGCGCGGTGCGCGGCTGGTGCGCCAGCAGCACGCGCGCAGCGGCCACGGCCGGGGCGCCGGCCAGCGCGCGAGCCGGGTCGCTGCGATGGCTTTCATCGAAGCGGTGGGCGGTATAGTCGGTCACGCCGGCCAGCACCAGGGCCTCTTCG
Organism: Cupriavidus sp. 05N40; assembly: GCF_056397305.1. Taxonomy (NCBI): domain Bacteria; kingdom Pseudomonadati; phylum Pseudomonadota; class Betaproteobacteria; order Burkholderiales; family Burkholderiaceae; genus Cupriavidus; species Cupriavidus sp. 05N40. The sequence goes on along the minus strand of NZ_JBFTND010000029.1, from coordinate 28,949 downwards.
TCCTGCCCGATCACCACGTGTTCATTCATCAGCACGCGCAGGCCCAGCCGGCGCAGTTCGGCGATCCAGGGATCGGCGCCGGCGTAGTACTCGTGGTTGCCGGTGACGAAGTAGGTGCCGTGGCGCGCGCGCAGGCTGCCCAGCGGCGCGGTGTGCGCCGCCAGCTCGCGCACGGTGCCGTCGACCAGGTCGCCGGTGATGGCGATGGCGTCCGGATTCAGGCCGTTGACGCGCGCCACGATGCGCTCCAGGTAGGGGCGCTTGATGGTGGGACCGACGTGGATGTCACTGATCTGCACGATGGTGAAATCGTGCAGCGCGTCGGGCAGCCCGGCGATGGGCACCTCCACGTCCACCACCTGCGCCAGCCGGCGTGCGTTGAAGAAGCCCAGCGCCGTGACCACCAGCGCCAGCACCGGCACCGCGGCGGCCGTGCGCGGCAGCAGCCAGGCAGGGTGCCAGCCGGTGACGGCGCTGGCCAGCAGCAGCACGTCGCGCGCCAGCGTCAGCACCAGCAGCGAGGAGAAGAAGCCCATCGCCAGCATGCCCACCCAGGTGAGCGCGTCGGACCAGGGCTGGTCCAGGCGCCGCGCCAGCAGGCCGGCGGGAATGAGGGGCCAGGACAGCGCCAGCCAGGCTACGGCCAGCGCCTTGAAGGCGAAGGCCACCGGCAGGTCGGGCAGCAGGCGCAGGCCGATATAGCCATGCAGCAAGCCGACCACGAGGGCGGCCACGAAAACGGTGGTGCGAGGGGGCATGCCACCTCCAGGGAGTGAGAGGCGGATCCGGCGCATGCCGGGTCCGGGGAGCCGCTGCGCGCATTGCCGGGCCGCCTTGGCGGGCATCAGTGCCGCCATCGGCGCCGTCATCGCCATGCCCGGTCCGTGCCGTCGCAGTGCGCCGCGCGCGAACTCACTAGGTGAGGCTGGGCGAGCGCAGATTCAAGGRCGAGCCGGGAATTGTCCACATCGTGCGCCGCGCCGGCCCGCTTGCCGAATGCCCCCGCATCGCCTGCAAGAAAAAGCCTGAATGGCCCGGCGCGGCGCGCCATTCAGCGCGGCGCCCAGCTCCCGCCGCGCACGCCGAAGGCGGTGACCACGCCGTAGGCGCTGATGCCCAGCGCCACCCCAAGAAAGTGCCCGTCCAGCCCCATGCCGGCCATGTTGGCCAGCACCCAGCCGCCGCCGGCGGCCAGCGCGATGCGCGAGACCCCGGCCGCCACCGGCCAGCCCATGCGGCCCGCGCCCATCGAAGCGAAGTACAGCGCCATGCCCAGGCCGAAGCCGCCGAAGGCCGGCGCCACCCAGGACAAGGCCCGCGCGGCGATGCCCGCGACTTCGGCATCCCTGGTGAAGAGCCCGGCAAAGGCGGCCGGCGCCAGCCCCACCGCAGCCCCCACCGCGCCGGCCACCGCCAGCGCCAGCAAGGCTCCGGCCCATGCGGTGCGGCGCGCGGTGGTCCAGTCGTTCGCGCCCACTGCGCGGCCCACCAGCGCGGTCAGCGCGGAGCCCACGCCAAAGGCCAGCGGAATCATCAGGAACTCGAGCCGCGCGGAGATGCCGTAGGCGGCCACCGCCGCGGTGCCGTAGTGACGCAATTGCGCCGTCACCAGGATGGTGGTCAGGTTGGCGACCGAGGCCAGCAGGCAGGCCACCAGCCCCACCGACAGGATGCGACCGAACAGCGCACGCGACGGGCGCACGCGCAGCGTGGGCGCGAAGCCCGCACCGCCGCGCAGCACCACGGCGGCCATCGCCAGGGCCGCTGCCCACGACACCGTGGCCAGCGCCGCGCCGATGCCCGCCAGGCCCATGCCGGCCGGCTCCGCCAGCGCCCAGGCCAGCACCGGGAAGGCGATCCACATCAGCGACAGCACGCGCGCCGCCAGCGCATGGCGGCCACCGCCGCGCAGCACCGAGGCCAGCGTGTTGGCCAGCCAGGCCGGCACGGCGCCGGCGCCGAACAGCCAGATCGCGTAGGTGGCGGCCGCGTCGGCGGCGGTCTGCCCGGCCACCGCGCCGAGGATGCCGCGCGGAAAACCGGCCAGCGTCACGGCGAACACCAGGCCCGCGGTGAGCGCGATGATCAGCGCATGCAGTACCAGCGAGGAAGCCTCGTCGCGCTTGCCCGCGCCGAGCGCGCGCGCGATGGCGGCGACCACGCCGCCGCCCATGGCGCCGGTGGACATCTGCTGCAGCAACAGCGCGAAGGGCAGCACCACTGCCCAGCCGGCCAGTGCCGCCGTGCCCTGGCGCGCCGCCAGCCAGGTTTCGATCAGTTGCGCGGTGGCCTGCAGGAGGGCGATCAGGCTGGTGGGCGCGGCCAGCACCAGGATACGGCGCGTCAACTCGCGCAACGGCGGTTGCAGGGCGGGCGCGCCGGCAGCCGCGACGGATGCGGCTGATGCGGCGGATGCGGCGGATGCGAGTACCGCTGCAGCCAGCGGGTTGGCTTGCGCTTCACGCATCGCCGGCCACCGTTGCGCTCGTCTGCGCTTCGCCCTTCGCGTGGTCCGCCTCGCCGAAGCGGCGGCGCAGGTAGCCGTTGGCGGCCGGGCCAGGCGCCACGCGAAGATCGTCCAGCGTCAGCGCGCGGCCATCGGCGCGCGTCAGCGCATGCGCCTTGATCTCCTCACCGGTGTGCTTGTCCAGCAACAAGGTCATCGGGCCGCGCTCGTCGTTCATCCAGCGGTCGGCCCAGGCCTTGAGCGCCACGAATGCCGGGAAGAAGTCACGGCCCTTCGCGCTCAGGCGGTACATGTGCCGCGTGCTGTCGGGCACAGGCACACGCTCGAGCATGTCGTGCTCGACCAGCGTCTTCAGGCGTGCGCTCAGGATGTTGGGCGCAATGCCCAGGTGCCGCTGGAATTCGTCGAAACGCGTGCTGCCGTAGTACGCCTCGCGCAGCAAGAGAATGGCCCAGCGCTCGCCCAGCACCGCCATCGAGCGGGCAATCGGGCAAGGCATGCTGGCAAAGTCTGTGTGTCCCATATTCCTTGTCTTCTCCATGCGGCTTGCGGGTCGGCGGGATCGGATCCGCACCGTAGCTTTCGTTTTGCAAGCCAGTTCCACGCATATTAACTTGCAATTTGAAAGCTTGCCGGATTTCCCGCAGTGCCTTTCCCGCCGCGCCGCGCGCGGCGGATCAGGAAGGCGGCCCGCCGCCCCCGGCGGCGAACACGTCGAGCGCCGGGATCCGCTCGCGCAGGAAGTCGATCAGGGCGCGCGTGGCCATGGACGGGTGGAGGTTGGGCGTGGTGATGATGTAGAGCCGGTTGCCCAGGCCTTCGGCGTTCCATTCGGGCAGCACCCGCACCAGCCGGCCGTCCCGCATGTCCTCCCAGGCGGCGTAGACCGGCAGCAGGCCCACGCCGTGGCCGTCGCGCACGCCGCGCATCAGGAAGGGGAAATGCTCGGACTGCAGGTGCGGCACCAGCGCCACCTGCTCGCGCTGCTCGCCGCGGTCCAGCGTGAGCACGAAGCGGCGCGCGGCATAGGGCGGGCACAGGAACTGGCAGCGCGCCAGGTCCGCCGGCGCCCGCAGCGTCCCGCAGCGGGCCAGGTAGGCGGGCGCGGCAAAGAGCTGCCAGTCGATCGCGCAGACGTCGCGCGCCACGTGGTCCAGCTGCGGCTTCGAGGTGACCCGCAGGGCCACGTCGATTTCCGCGGCGATCAGGTCCACCACGCGGTTGGCGAAGAACACGCGCAGCGAGATGCCAGGGTGCTGCCCGGCGAACTCCAGCAGCAGCGGCGCGATGAAGGTGTCGCCCAGCCCGGTCGGCACGCTCACGCGCACATGTCCGCGCAGGGTCTTGCCCAGGCTGTCGATCTCGGCCTGGGCCGAAGCCACCTCCTGCAGGATGCGCAAACCGTGCTGGTAGAGCGCGTGGCCCGGCTCGGTCAGCTCCAGCCGGCGCGTGGTCCGGCGCAGCAGCTGGGCGTTGGCCTGGTGCTCGAGTTCGCGCAGCTGACGGCTGACCTGCGAGCGCGTGACGCCGCGCCGGCGGCCGGCCTCGGACAAATTGCCGGCTTCGACGATGTCGACGAAAGCCTGGATCAGGTTCAGGTCCATCCGGGATTCCATGGAGGATTGTCACATATGGCGCAACATTGTGAGTCGGGGAGCGGGAATTGTCGATGCCGCATGACGGGGCTACAGTGTGCTTTCCCCGCCGGTCAGGCATGCGCGGGGCCAAACAGGAGACAAGATGTTCAAGGACGATCTTTTCGCCGGGCAGCGCGTGCTGATCACCGGCGGCGGCACCGGGCTGGGCCTGATCATGGCCGAGCGCCTGGCCGGCCTGGGGGCCGAACTGCACCTGTGCGGGCGCCGCCTGCCGGTGCTCGACGAGGCAGCGCAGATGCTGCGCGACCGGCACGGCGCCAAGGTGGTGACCCATGCCGTGGACATCCGCGACGCCGCCGCCGTGGATGCCATGATCGAGACCATCTGGACCGCGCACGGCCCGCTGGATTGCCTGGTCAACAACGCCGCGGGCAATTTCATCAGCCGCACCGAGGATCTCTCGCCCAACGGCTTCCACGCGATTTCCGACATTGTCTTCCGCGGCACCTTCTACACCACGCAGGCGGTCGGCAAGCGCTGGATCCGCGACGGCCATCCCGGCTCCGTGCTGTCGATCGTGGTGACCTGGGTCTGGACCGGCTCGCCGTTCGTGGTGCCGTCCGCCATGTCCAAGGCCGGCGTGGACGCGATGACCAAGTCGCTGGCGGTGGAGTGGGGCCGCCACGGCATCCGCTGCAACGCCATCGCGCCCGGCGTGATCCCGACCGAAGGCGCGGGCTCGCGCCTGCGCCCGCAGGATTCGCAGCAGGACCAGCTCAGCGGGCAGAACCCCACCGGCCGCATCGGCCAGCCGCAGGACATCGGCAACCTGGCCGCCTTCCTGCTGGCGCGCGACAACTCCTGGATCAACGGGCAGACCATCGCGCTGGACGGCGGCGACTACCTCGCCAACGGCGCCTATTTCAAGCAGTACCTGGGCTGGGGCGATGCCGAGTGGCAGGCCGCGCGCGAGCGCATCGCGGCGAAGAACGCCGCCGACCGCGCCAACCGCACCGTGAACGCCCCCACCCCCACGCAAGCAGGAGACGACTGATGGCCGCAGACCTCTGGTTCGAAGACACCCACCGCAGCGGCGACGCATTGCTCGAGCGCGGCGCGCGCCTGGCCGGCGGCCTGCGCGCGCTGGGCCTGGCCGAGGGCGACGTGGTCGCCGTGCTGCTGCGCAACGATCCGGTCTTCGCCGATATCGTGCATGCCTGCCGCATCGCCGGCACCTACTACTGCCCGATCAACTGGCACTTCACCGCCGAGGAAATCCGCTTTTTGCTGACCGACAGCGGCGCGCGCGCGCTGATCGTCCATGCCGGCCTGCTGGACGGCGTGCGCGCGGTGGTGCCGGAAGGCGTGCAGGTGCTGGCGGTGGCGGAAGCCGACACAGCCTTGCCCGCCGGCGCCACCGACTACGACGGCTGGCTCGCCGCGCAGCAACCCTATGACGGCCCCCGCGTGGCGCCGCGCGGCCACATGGCCTACACCTCCGGCACCACCRGCCGCCCCAAGGGCGTGCTGCGCGCGCCGGTGCCGCTGGGCACGCTGGACGCGCAGCTCGAGCGCATGCGCTCGGTGGTGGCGCAGACCATGGGCATCGTGCCCGGCTGCCGCGCGCTGATGGCCGCGCCGCTGTACCACAGCGCGCCGGGTGTGTTCATCCAGAACGTGCTGCAGATGGGCGAGCGCCTGGTGCTGTGCGCGCGCTTCGATCCGGAGCAGGTGCTGGCGCTGGTGGAAAAGCACCGCATCGACGTGCTGTATCTGGTGCCCATCATGTACGTGCGCATGCTCAAGGTACCGGCCGAGCTGCRCGCGCGCTATGACCTGTCGTCGCTGCGCTTCGTCGCCTCCACCGGCGCGCCGTGCGCGCCCGAGGTCAAGCGCGCCATGCTCGACTGGTTCGGCCCGGTCATCCATGAAACCTACGCTTCCAGCGAGGCCGGCATGATCACCGTGGCCACGCCGGCAGACGCCGCCGCCAGGCCCGGCACCGCCGGCCGCGCGGTCGACCAGGCCGAGGTGCGCATCCTCGACGAGCAGGGCAAGCCTTGCGCGCCCGGCGAAATCGGCCTGGTCTACGTGCGCCAGYCGGCCTACCCCGACTTCAGCTACCGCAACAACGACGAAGCGCGCCGCGCCATCGACCGCGGCGGCCTGGTCAGCCTGGGCGACATGGGCTACGTGGACGCGGATGGCTATCTCTTTATCTGCGACCGAGCCTCCGACATGGTGATCTCCGGCGGCGTGAACATCTACCCGGCCGAGATCGAGCATGAGCTGGTGCGCTATCCCGGCGTGGCCGACTGCGTGGTGTTCGGCGTGCCCGACGACGAATACGGCGAACGCCTGCTCGCCATGGTGCAGCCGGTGCCGGGCGCCAGCCTGGAGGAGGGCGTCATCATCGAGTGGCTGCGCCAGCGCCTGTCGGGCTTCAAGGTGCCGCGCACCATCGTGGTGGAGGCGCAGCTGCCGCGCGACGACACCGGCAAGCTGGCCAAGCGCCGCCTGCGCGACAAGTACTGGGAAGGCCGGTCACGCCGCGTCTGAGAAGGACAAGCCGGCACCGCCGGCAAGGAAAAAAACAATCAAGGAGACGATATGCAACGCTGGATTCCCGCATGGCGCGCCATGCTCGGCGCGGGCGCGCTGGCCTGCGCGCAGCTGGCCACGGCCGGCGCCTTTCCCGACCGGCCGGTCAAGCTGGTGGTGCCGTACACGCCCGGCGGCTCGGCCGACCAGCTGGCCCGCGCGCTGGCCGATGGCATGGGCCGCGAACTCAAGCAGCCGGTGGTGGTGGAGAACCGCCCGGGCGCCAACACCATGATCGCCGCCACCGGCGTGGCGCGCACCGCGGCCGACGGCTACACGGTGCTGCTGGCCAGCAATGCCAGCATGGTGCTCAACCCGATGCTCTACAAGAAGGTCAACTACGACGCCAGGCGCGATTTCAAGGTGATCTCGGTCGCCGCCGAGCTCCCGCTGGTGGTGGTGACCAATACCCAGGTGCCGGCCGCCAACGTGCGCGAGTTCGCCAGCTACGCCAAGGCCAACGCCGGCAAGCTGAACTATGCCTCGGTCGGGCTGGGCAACCCGCTGCAGCTGGCCACCGAGATGCTCAAGACCGAGCTGGGCATCAATCTCACCCACGTGCCCTACAACGGCAGCGCGCCCGCGCTGGCGGCGCTGCTGGCCAACGACGTGCAGCTGATGATCGATGTGGTGAGCACCTCGCTGCCGCATATCAAGGCCGGCAAGCTCAAGGCGCTGGCGGTGACCAGCAAGGAGCGCCTGGAGGTGCTGCCCGACGTGCCCACCGTGGCCGAGAGCGGACATCCCAACTATCAGGCGGCCACCTGGTTCGGGCTGGCGGTGCCGGCGCAGACGCCGCCCGAAGCCATCGCACGCCTGCAGGCAGCGGCGGCCAAGGCCACCGGCGACGCGCAGTTCCGCCAGACCTTTGCCGCGCTCGGCCTGGTGATCCAGCGCCCGCGCGACAGCGCCGAGGTGCAGCGCTATGTGGACGCGGACCGCGCGCGCTGGGGCGGCGTGATCCAGGCCAACCATATCTCGCTCGACTGAAGCCGGCGCGGCGAAAAGCGTATAGTTCCGGGACGCCGTGATGCGCCCGGCCCGCGGGCCGCTCACGGTGTTTTGTCGCCCCGACCGCCGCTTTCATGAAAGACGCCGCGCCAGACCAGAGTCCCGAAGCAGATCTGCCGCCTTCCCGGCCTGATTCCGGTCCGGGCCCGGACCCGGGCGGGCCGCAGGACGTCGTGCGCGAAGCCCGGGCCGAAGCCCGGGCGGAGGCGCACGCCAATGCGGCGCACGACCGCCTGCGTGCGCTGCGCCGCCGCGCCCGCCTTGCCGCCGGCCGCAAGTCGCGCCAGATGTGGCGCATCTCCCGCACCACCCTGCGCTATGCCGTATTCATGTGCGGCGCCGGCTGCGTGGCGCTGTTCTCCCTGGTCTTTGCCTGGGTCGCCGAGCTGGCGCTGGGCTGGAACCACAAGCTCACCGGGGCCACGCCCTGGCTGGCCTTCGTGCTGCTGCCGTTCGGGCTGGCCGCGCTGCGCTGGCTGACGCTGCGCCTGGCGCCGCAGGCGCGCGGCAGCGGCATCCCCCAGGTCATCGCGTCTTTCTCGCTGCCGCCGTCCGGGCCGGCGCAGACGCTGCTGGTGTCGTTCCGCCAGGCGATGTGGAAGGTGCTGCTGACCACCGGCGGCCTGCTGGCCGGCGCCTCGATCGGCCGCGAAGGGCCGTCGGTGCAGGTGGGCGCGGCGGCCATGCTGAGCTGGGGGCGCTGGTGCCAGGAACGGCTGCGCTTTCGCATCGGCTTCCATCCCAACGCGCTGATTGCCGCGGGTGCCGCAGGCGGGCTGGCGGCCGCCTTCAATACGCCGCTGGCCGGCGTGGTGTTCGCCATCGAGGAGCTCGGGCGCGGTACCGCCGTGCGCTGGGACCGGCTGGTGCTCTCGGGCGTGCTGACCGCCGGTTTCCTCTCGCTGGCGCTGCTGGGCAACAACCCGTATTTCGCGGTCAAGACACCGATCCTCGCCCTGCACAACGCCTGGGGGCCGGTGCTGCTGTGCGCGCTGGTCAATGGCGTGCTTGGCGGCGTGTTCGCCAAGGCGCTGACCGGCGGCGTGCAAGGGCTGCTGCCGGGCAAGCTGCGCATGTGGCCGGGCGAGCACCCGGTGCTGGTGGCCTTCCTGTGCGGGCTGGTGGCCGCGGCGATCGGCTGGTCCACCGGCGGCGCCACCTTCGGCACCGGCTACGAGCAGGCCAACGGACTGATCAACGGGGATGTGCCGCCCACGCTCTGGTTCGGCCTGGCCAAGCTGGTGGCGACCGTGGTGTCTTACTTCGCCGGCATCCCGGGCGGCATCTTCACCCCTTGCCTGGCGATCGGCGCGGGCATCGGCGCCGGGCTCGAGCAGGTGGTGGCCTACCTCGCCATTCCGCTGGCCGAGCCGCGCGTGCTGGCGCTGGTGTCGATGGCCGCCTTCCTGGCCGGCGCCACCCAGGCCCCCATCACCGCCAGCGTGATCGTGATGGAGATGACGCGTTCGCAGGATCTCACGGTGTTCCTGCTGGCGGCAGCGCTATTGGCCTCCTTCGTGGCCCGCCAGTTCTGTCCGAATCCGTTCTACCACCATGTGGCCCATGCATTCCGGCGCGAGGCGCTGGACGCCACGCGCAAAGTGGCCCAGACCACATAAGGCGCGTTCGGGACATGGTGCGCGGTGCCGCTTTGTCTTACCATTGGCGGCGCCCGGGCCATGGTCCGGTGCTGTGCCCCGGCGGCACACGATGATCCGCGCCGGCACCACAAACCGGGGAGCACAGATGGCCACGCAACGACCGCACGGCAGTAGCGGCACCCAACCGTCAACCGGCGCCCGGCGTCCGGCCGGCGCGCAGGGCCCGCGGCCGCACATGTCGCACAAGGCGGCCAGGCCGCCCGGCCGGGAGAGCACCGCCGTGCGCGATCTTGGCCCGGACACCGTCTGGCATACGCGCGGCCTGCACGGCCATACCCGCTTGCGCACGACGACCGCGCGCACGGCCCGCTCGCCGCAGCGGCAACTGCCGCCCAGCCGCGTGCCGCGCCTGCTGTTGTGGACCCTGCTGGTGCTGCTGCTGGCCGTGCTGGCCAACGCGGTGCTCCGTATGACGCATTAGCCCCTGGCGGAACCACGCGCGCGGGGGGCGCTCCAATCCGCAGCTTTTCTCAGGAGTCTGGATGAAATACCCCCTCGCCGGGCTGGCCGCCGCCAGCCTGCTGCTGCTGTCGCCGCTGGCCGGCGCCGCGGCCAAGGACAGCGCCGACGCGCTGGCGCCAATGCTGGATACCCTGGAAATCGGCAGCCCGCTGCCCACGCTTCCCGATTGCGCCGACAAGCGCACGCCGGACGGCCGGGACGTGACCGCGCTGTGCGTGGAAGTGCGCGGCGACGGCACGATGCGCCAGGTCGGCGTACCGCGCGACAAGCGCCCCGCCTTCATGGACGGCCCGCACGTGGTCGCCTTCGTCGACCGCAGCGCCCTGGTGGGCCTGATCGTGCCGACCGACGGCGTGCGCTCCGAGCAGGCCGTGGTGCAGAGCCTGACCGCGCGCTACGGCAAGCCCTTCCGCTCTGAAGCGGTGGAGCTCAAGGACAAGGCCGGCAAGCCCGTCAAGACCATTCACGCCGGCTGGACCAAGCGTCCGCTGACGGTGGAGCTGTACGCCATACCCGAAGACCCGAACACCGGCACGGTGGAACTGCTGCTGCCGCAGGCACGCGCGCTGATGGCCAGCCAGGACGCGGCCATGGCGCAGCAGCTCAATCCGCAGGCCGCCTCCGCGCCGAAGGCGGCGCCTGCAGGAAAACCGGTGGAAAAGAAGGGCTGGTAGCCGGCAGGGGACGGGGCCTCAAAGCCCCTCCATCACCTTGTCCAGCCCACGGACCAGGCCTTGCAGCCCGCTGACCTTGCGGATCGCCAGCAGCGCGCCGGTGACGTAGGGCCTGGACCCGTCGCCAGCCTCGTGCTTGAGGTGAAGGCGCTGGCCGTCGGCGCCGAAGATCACCTCCACGCCGAGCTGGTAGCCAGGCAGGCGCACCGCGTGCACCTGGCTGCCGGACATGGTCGCGCCGCGCGTTTCCCTGGGGCCCTTTACCTGGTCGACCGGTACCGTTTGCGCGGCCTGGCGGACCTGGCCCAGGCGATAGGCCAGCTCGCGCACCGTGCCGGAGGGCACGTCGACCTTGCCGGCCTTGGCATAGTCGATGATTTCCCAGTGCTCCAGGTGGCGCGCGGCCATCTCGGCGAACTTCTGCAGCAGCACCACCGTGATGGCGAAATTGCCGCAGGCSAGCACGCCGCGGCCGGCCTGGCGCGCGGCGGCGTCGATCTCCTCGTAGTCCTGGTCGGACAAGCCCGAGGTGCCAACCACCACATGCGCGCCCTTGGCCAGCGCCTGCAGGATGTTGCGCTTGGCCACGTCGGGCTTGGTGTACTCCACATACACGTCGAAGCTGCCGGCGGCCAGCTCGTCGATGCTGGCCACTGCCAGGCCGGGCGTGCCCTTGTGCGCCGTCAGCTCGGCCAGGGTCTGGCCGGCCGCGCCGCGCGACAGCCCGGCCACCAGCGTCATGTCGTCCGCATGCGCCACGCCACGCGCCAGTTCGCCGCCGGCCCAGCCGGTCACGCCGCCCACGGCGACTCGGATGCGATTGCTCATCGTGCTGTTCTCCTCTGGTTGTTGGTCTGCGTGCCGGGCAGTTCAGGCCTTTGCAGGGCCTTTGCCGTCAGCCCGCCGCGCGGCGCCGGTCGATCTTGCGCGCCAGCACGATCGACGTGGTGGTGTGGTTGACGCCGTCGAGCGCGCCGATCTCGTCGAGCAGCTTGTCCAGCCGGGCGTGGGTGTCGCAGCGGATCACCGCCATGTAGTCCACCGGCCCGCTCACGGAATTCAGCTCCTCGATCTCGGGAAAGCGCTGCAGCGCCTTCACCACCGCAGGCGCGGTCTTGGGCATGACCGACAGGCCGCAGAAGGCCAGGATGGCATTGTCCTCCATCTGCTGGCCGAGCCGCACGCCGTAGCCCGCGATCACGCCGTCGCGCTCGAGCCGTGCGATGCGCGCCACCACGGTGGTGCGGGCGATGCCCAGCTTGCGCGCCAGGTTGGCGGCGTTCTCGCGCGCGTTGGCCTGCAGCAGCGAGAGCAGATGGCGGTCGGTCTGGTCGAGTTCGGTCATGGCGCGCGGTGGCCTCGCGGTGGACTAGGTCTGGTCTAGGTCTGGCGTTGATGCCGTTTCGACTGCCGGCGTTGTCGATTCGCTCGATTATGCGGTGTTTTCGTCATTCTTGTCCCTTCATTCCGACCGTGCCCGCAACCATACTTCAGCCATGGGCTTATGCCGACGAACGACCGACGAACGACCGACGAACGAACAACTGCCACCCAGGGGACATCATGACCAGACCCATTCCACCCGGCCGTGCCGCCGTCGCAACGTATGCCGCCGGCGCTGTCCGGCAGGTTCCGCTGCGCGTGGTGGTGCTAGGCGCGGGCAAGATCGGCCGCACCATCGCCGTCATGCTCCATGACAGCGGCGATTACCGCGTCACCCTGGTCGACCGCGAGCCTGCGCAACTCGACGACTTGCCGCAAGGCATTGTCGTGCGCCAGGGCGCGCCGGACCGCGCCGAGGATTGCGCGGCCCTGTTGCAAGGCGCCGACGCGGTGCTCAACGCGCTGCCATTCCACGCCGCGCTCGGCGTGGCCACGGTGGCAGCCAGCCTGGGCGTGCACTACTTCGACCTGACCGAAGACGTGGCCGCCACGCATGCCATCCGCGGCCTGGCGGCCGGCGCGCGCTCGGTGCTGATGCCGCAGTGCGGGCTGGCGCCGGGCTTTATCGGCGTGGTCGGCAACGACCTGGCGCAACGCTTCCTGAAGGACGGCGGCGAACTGCTCGAACTCAAGATGCGGGTCGGCGCGCTGCCGCGCTATCCCAGCAACGCGCTCAAGTACAACCTGACCTGGAGCACGGAAGGGCTGATCAACGAATACTGCAATCCGTGCGAGGCCATCGTCGACGGGCGCCGGGTGGAAGTGCCGGCGCTGGAGGGGCTGGAGAGCTTTGCGCTGGACGGCATCGAGTACGAGGCCTTCAATACTTCCGGCGGGCTGGGCACCTTGCCCGAGACCCTGGCGGGCCGCGCGCGCGACGTGGACTACAAGTCGATCCGCTATCCGGGCCACTGCGCGGTGATGAAGCTGCTGCTCAACGACCTGCGCCTGCGCGAGCGGCGCGACTGGATGCGCGAGATCTTCGACAGCRCGATTCCCGCCACGCAGCAGGATGTGGTGATCGTGTTCGCCAACGCCACCGGCCATGCCGCCGGCAGCCAGGGCGCGCGCGGCCGCCTGATGCAGGCCTCGTTCTCGGCGCGCATCGGCGGGGCCGACACCGACGCCGGCCATGTCAACGCGATCCAGCTCACCACCGCCGCGGGCATTTGCACCGCGCTGGACCTGGTGGCCGGCGGCGCGCTGCCGCAGGCGGGCTTCGTGCCGCAGGAGGCGATGTCGCTGGACGCTTTCCTCGCCAACCGTTTCGGCAGACACTACACGCGTCATCCGCTACAGGAGGCAATGGCATGAAGACCAGGGAATTCGCGGCCTGCTGGCAGGCCCTCGGTTTGTCCGCGCCGTGGCGCGAGGGTGAAGGACCCGCGGGTGCGCTGCCGGTGCGCTCGCCCATCGACGGAGAAGCCTTCGGCCACCTGCCCGCCTGCAGCGCGGCCGAGGCCGACGCGCGCATCGAGCGCGCGCGCGCGGCGCAGGCCAGCTGGGCCCTGGTGCCGGCGCCGGTACGTGGCGAGGTGGTGCGCCGCTTTGGCGAGGTCCTGCGCGAGCACAAGAAGCATCTCGGCCAGCTGGTCGCGCTCGAGTCCGGCAAGATCCTGCAGGAGGGGATGGGCGAGGTGCAGGAGATGATCGACATCTGCGATTTCGCGGTCGGCCTGTCGCGCCAGCTACACGGCCTGACCATCGCCTCGGAACGGCCGCAGCATGCCATGCGCGAGACCTGGCATCCCTATGGCTTGTGCGGCGTGATCTCTGCCTTCAATTTCCCGGTTGCGGTGTGGGCCTGGAACGCGGCGCTGGCACTGGTGTGCGGCAATGGCGTGGTGTGGAAGCCGTCGGAGAAGACGCCGCTGAGCGCGCTGGCCGTGCAGGGGCTGCTGGATGGCGTGCTGGAGATCGCCGCGCCGCATCACGCCGGCATCGCCACCGTGCTGGCGGGTGCGCAGGCGCTGGGGCAGCACCTGGTCGGCCATGCCGATGTGCGGCTGATCAGCGCCACGGGGTCCACGCGCATGGGCCGCGAGGTCGGCATCGCCTGCGCCGGGCAGTTCAAGCGCGCCATCCTGGAGCTGGGCGGCAACAATGCGGCGATCATCGCGCCTTCGGCCAATATCGAACTGGCCGTGCGCGCCATCACGTTCTCTGCCGCCGGCACGGCCGGGCAGCGCTGTACCACGCTGCGGCGCGCCTTCGTCCACGCCGATCTGTTCGACGCCGTGACCACGCGGCTGATGCAAGTCTTCAACAACCTGCCGGTGGGCGATCCGCTCGCCGAGTCGACACTGGTAGGCCCGCTGATCGACGGTGCCGCCGGCGCCGCCATGGCCGGCGCGCTGCTGCGCTGCCGCCAGCATGGCAATGTCGTGCACGGCGGCGAACGCGTGCTGGCGGAGCGCTACCCGAATGCCGAGTACGTGCGTCCGGCGCTGGTGCTGACCGACCGCCAGCATGAGACCATGCTGACCGAGACCTTCGCGCCGATTCTCTATGTGATGCCCTACAAGACGCTGGAGGAGGCCATCGCGCTGAACAACGCCGCGGCGCATGGCCTGTCGTCTTGCATCTTCACCGAATCGCTGCGCGAAGCGGAACGCTTCCTGTCCGCCTCGGGCAGCGATTGCGGGATCGCCAACGTGAATATCGGCACCAGCGGGGCGGAGATCGGCGGCGCGTTCGGCGGCGAAAAAGCAACCGGCGGCGGACGCGAGTCGGGATCCGATGCGTGGAAGGGGTATATGCGGCGGGCCACCAACACCATCAACTATGGGGATGCGTTGCCGCTGGCGCAGGGCATTCGTTTCGAGGTCTGAGCTTTGTCTTCGAATCGGGTCCGGACCGGGGCCGCGGCCGCTTGCCCGGCCCCGTCCCATTCCCCACATACCGACACCAACCCGTTTCCATTCGTAACAACGGTTACAGCACATTGACCCTGTATTACCAAACAGCCCCGTATAACGTTCTTAAGGGCAGGCAACAACCTGCCCGCAAAGGACAATGAAAATGAAAACGTGGATGATTGGGATCGCAGTGGCGGGTGCCGCCATGCTCGGCGGGTGCGCAGTCTATCCGGCCTATCCGGCTTACGGCTATGGCGGCGGCGAAGTGGCCGTGGCGCCGGCGCCGGTGTACGCGGCGCCGTCGGTCGTGGTGTCGCCGGGCTATTACGGCGGGTACTACGGCTATCGCGGCTACTACGGTGGCCGCCGCTACCGCTACTGGCATTGAGGCCAGCGGGCCCCGGCCCGCGCGGGGCCTCAGGCCTGGCCGTTGAGGCCGCCCCAGCTTGGTGCCAGGGTTTGCGGGATGTCGATCAGGTCCAGCACGCGCCCGACGGTGTGGTCCACCAGCTGGGCCACGCTCTGGGGCTTCTGGTAGAAGCCGGGCACGGGCGGGAAGATGATRCCGCCCATCTCTGTGACGGCGGTCATATTACGCAGGTGGGCGAGGTTCAGCGGCGTTTCGCGCACCATCAGCACCAGCTTGCGGCGCTCCTTGAGCGTGACATCGGCGGCGCGGGTGATGAGATTGTCGGACAGGCCGTGCGCCACGGCTGCCAGCGTGCGCATGGAGCAGGGCGCGACCACCATGGCATGCGCGGCGAAGGAGCCGCTGGCGATGGTGGCGCCGATGTCGCGCACGTTGTGCACGACGTGGGCGAAGGCTTCGACTTCGGCCTTGCCCATGTCCAGTTCGTGCTGCAGGTTCATCACGCCCGCGGCCGAGATCAGCAGGTGGGTCTCCACGCCGGGCACGGCGCGCAGCGTCTGCACCAGCCGCACTCCGTAGACCGCGCCGGTGGCGCCGGTGATGGCGACGATCAGGCGCCGCGGCTTGCCGCCCCCCGGGCTACCCGGACCACCGGGGCCACCTGCATCACCCGCTGCGGACATCTCGCGCTCAGGCCTTGAGCAGCGATTGCAGTTCGCCGTTCTGGTACATCTCCATCATGATGTCCGAGCCGCCGACGAATTCGCCGTTGACGTACAGCTGGGGAATGGTCGGCCAGCTGGCGTATTCCTTGATGCCCTGGCGGATGCCGTCGTCTTCCAGCACGTTGACCGTGGTGGGCGCGTCCACGCCGCAGGCCTTCAGGATCTGGATGGCGCGGCCGGAGAAGCCGCACATCGGGAACTGGGCGGTGCCCTTCATGAACAGCACTACCGGGCTGCCCTTGACGATCTGGTCGATCCGTTGTTGCACGTCACTCATGATGTCTCTTTCGGTTGAGCGGGGCCGGTCCACGCCGGACGCCGCAATCGGGAAATCGGCAGGCATGCGAGGTGCACGCCATCAAGGAATGGATTTTACCGGAATCGGCCGTTGCCTTCAGGCGACGCCACCGGACGCGGGCTGCAGCCGCGCGCCGCTGCAGCGCTCGTGGCCGGCGAGGTCGCGCGCGGTGAAGATGTCGCCCAGGCCGGCCGCCGCCAGCAGGCTGCGGGCCGCCTCGCCCTGGTCGTAGCCATGTTCCATCAGCAGCCAGCCGCCCGCATGCAGCCGACCGGCGGCGCCGCTGACGATGGCGGCAAGGTCGGACAGGCCGTCGCCGTGGTCCGTCAGCGCATCGGCCGGTTCGAAGCGCAGGTCGCCCTGGGTCAGGTGCGGATCGCCCGCGGGGATATAAGGCGGGTTGCTGACAATCAAGTCGAAGCGCAGTCCGGCCGGCAGCG
This sequence comes from Cupriavidus sp. 05N40, assembly GCF_056397305.1. Lineage (NCBI taxonomy): Bacteria > Pseudomonadati > Pseudomonadota > Betaproteobacteria > Burkholderiales > Burkholderiaceae > Cupriavidus > Cupriavidus sp. 05N40. The sequence goes on along the minus strand of NZ_JBFTND010000029.1, from coordinate 12,341 downwards.
CGGCGTACCAGTCCGAGGCCAGGAAGCGCGCATTGGCCGCGCCGAGCGCGCGCGCGTTGTCTTGCGCCACCTGCAATGCGCCTGCCGAGACATCCGTGGCCCAGACTTCGGCGTCGGGTCGCTCGCAGGCCAGTGTGACTGCGATGGCACCCGAACCCGTGCCCATGTCGAGCAGGCGCGGCGCGCGCAGCGGTGCCAGCAGCCGCAACGCGGTTTCCACCGCGATCTCGGTGTCGGGCCGCGGAATCAGCACATCCGGCGTCACGCGGAACATGCGCCCGAAGAACTCGCGCTCGCCGAGCAGGTAGGCCACCGGCTCGCCGGCGAGCCGGCGCGTCAGCAGGCCGGCAAAGCTGTCGCGGTCGGACGGCGCCAGCGTGTCGCCGTCGCGCGTGATCAGTTGCGTGCGCGTCAGCCCGGTCACGTGCGTCAGCAGCATCCTCGCCTCCAGCGCCGGCAGGCCGGCTGCGGTGGCTAGCGCCAGGGCCTGGTGCACCGTGACGGCTGCGGGCAGGACGGCGGGCGGGACGGCGGGCGGGACTAGCGGGGAGGGGCTGGACATGGACGCAGGCTGGCTAGCGGAAATATGCCGGGGATAAAAGCGAAAACCCCGCCGGCATGCGCCTGGGCGGGGTTTGCAGTGTAACGCGCTTGTCCGCGCTGCGGGAGCGGGCGGTTTTCCCGCCCCGCCGCCGGCAGCGGCATGGCATTACTTGTTGACGGCGTCCTTGGCCTTGTCGGCGCCGGCGTTGACAGCGTCCTTGGAGGCTTCCTTGGCGCGCTGCATTGCGTTGCCGGCATCTACCTTGGCCTTTTCAGCGGCGGCGGAGACATCGGCGGCAGCGCCGCTGGCAGCGGCCTTGGCGGCGTCGGCGGCATTGCCGGCTGCGGCTGCGGCATCGCTGGCGGCGGCCTTGGCGGATTCGGCCGCGTTTTGCATGGCGCTGTCGGCGCTAGGCGTCGCGGGGGCTTCTTCCTTCTTGCTGCAGGCAGCCAGGGCAGCGGTGATCATCAACAGCGCGAGCATTTTTTTCATGATTTTGTCCTTTTGTCCGGTAGGAGGGTCGACACGCCGTCCTTTGCGCGGCGGCTCAGTCGAAATGGATTATAGACAGCGAAAAATGTCACGCTAGTGCTGTTGCAAGCATTTACAACAGATACAAAGGTTTTCCTCGGCCCGCTCGATTTATGCCGTGCGGTATGAGTTTGATTCCGGCGGGCCGGTTTATTACCCCTCGCCGCTGTAATCCCGCCCCGCGATAATGCCGCTCCCTCGCTGCCGATTTACGCCATTAATGGTCTTCGCCGAGCRCCGCCAATTGATCGGCCTGGTGTTCCGCGGCCAGCGCGGACAGCAGTTCTTCCAGGTCGCCGTCCATGATCATTTCGATCTTGTAGAGCGTCAGGTTGATGCGGTGGTCCGTCACCCGGCCCTGCGGGAAGTTGTACGTGCGGATGCGGTCGCTGCGGTCGCCGGTGCCGATCAGGTTGCGCCGGGTGCTGGCTTCCTTGGCCTGCGCGGCGCGCAGTTGCGCGTCCATCAGCCGTGCGGCCAGCACCTTCATGGCCTTGTCCTTGTTGCGGTGCTGGCTGCGGTCGTCCTGGCATTCCACCACGATGCCGGTGGGGATGTGGGTCAGGCGCACGGCCGAATCGGTCTTGTTCACGTGCTGGCCGCCCGCGCCGGACGCGCGGAAGGTATCGACGCGCAGGTCGGCCGGATTGATCTGGACTTCGGCCACTTCGTCGGCCTCGGGCATCACTGCCACCGTGCACGCCGACGTGTGGATGCGTCCCTGGGCCTCGGTGGCCGGCACGCGCTGCACGCGGTGGCCGCCGGACTCGAACTTCAGGCGCGAGAAGGCCGCGTCGCCCGCGATGCGGATGATCACTTCCTTGTAGCCGCCCAGGTCGGAGGGCGATTCGCTCATGACTTCCACCTGCCAGCGCTGGCGCTCGGCATAGCGCGTGTACATGCGCAGCAGGTTGGCGGCGAACAGCGCGCTTTCCTCGCCGCCCGCGCCGGCGCGGATTTCCAGCAGCAGGTTGCGGTCGTCGTTGGGGTCCTTGGGCAGCAGCAGCTTCTGCAGGCTGATTTCCAGCGCCGCCAGGCGCGCGCGCGCGGCATCGATCTCGTCGGCGGCGAAATCCTTCATCTCGGGATCGTCCAGCAGCGCCTGCGCGGTGGCCAGGTCGTCCTGCGCCTGGCGGTACTGCCCGTATTGCTCGGCCACCGGCGACAGCTCCGCATGCTCGCGCGTGAGCTTGCGGTATTGGTCCATCTTGGCGGTGGCGTCTTCGCGCCCGAGCAGGGCGTTGACTTCGTCGATTCGCTCGGCCAGTTGGTCGAGCTTGGCTAGCATGCTGGCTTTCATGGGTATCCGGGCAGGGTCGCGATGATGCGGGGTCGCAGCTGGGTTGAGGCGGATGCCGGCTAGGGCGGCGTCGGGATTGCATGCCCGGACCAGAAGCCACGGCAGGCAAGGCTGGCAGTGCGCAGGACGCGCACCGCCGGACGAAGAGCGCTGCTAGCGCTCGGAGTGGCTGCTGTGGCGGAACAGGCCCGGCACCAGGCGCAGCAGGGTTTCGCGGTCGTCGCCCTGGGTATGGTTGAGTGCGTGGGTAGGACCGTGCAGGAACTTGCGGGTGAGCGCGCCGGACAGTGCCTCGAGCACCGCTTCTGGGTCGTCGCCGCGCGCCAGCATGCGGCGCGCGCGTTCCAGCTCGGCCTGGCGCATGGCCTCGCCTTGCGCCTGCAGGTCGCGGATGACCGGTACCACGCTGCGGGTCTCGAGCCAGTGCATGAAGTTCTGCACGCGGCTTTCGATGATGGCTTCGGCCTGGGCCACGGCGGCCTGGCGCATGGCGTTGCCCTCGCGCACGATGGCGCCAAGGTCGTCCACGGTGTACAGGAACACGTCGTCCAGGCGCGCGACTTCGGGTTCCACGTCGCGCGGCACGGCCAGGTCCACCATCATGATGGGGCGGTGGCGGCGCAGCTTGACCGCGCGTTCCACCGCGCCCAGACCGATGATGGGCAGCGAGCTGGCGGTGCAGGACACCACGATGTCGAATTCATGCAGGCGCGCGCCCAGGTCCGACAGGCGGATCGCCTCGGTGGTCAGGCCCTGTCCGGCCAGTTGCTCGGCCAGCCGCTCGCCGCGTTCCACGGTGCGATTGGCCACCACGATCTGGCGCGGCGTCTGCGCGGCAAAGTGCGTGGCGCACAGCTCGATCATCTCGCCCGCGCCGATGAACAGCACGCGCTGGGTCGAAACGCTTTCGAAGATCCGCTGGGCCAGGCGCACCGCGGCGGCGGCCATCGACACCGAATGCGCGCCGATCTCGGTCTGGCCGCGCACTTCCTTGGCCACCGCGAAGGTGCGCTGGAACAGCTGGTTCAGGTAGGTGCCAAGCGCGCCCGCCTCGCCGGCGGTACGCACCGCGTCCTTCAGCTGCCCGAGGATCTGCGTCTCGCCCAGCACCATCGAATCCAGCCCGCTGGCCACGCGAAAGGCATGGCGCACGGCTTCGGACTGCGGCAGGGCGTAGAGGTGGGGCGCCAGTTCGCCGGCCGGCACGTTGTGGTGCTGGGCCAGCCAGCGCAGCGTGTGATCGAAGCCTTCGTCGCCGTTGACCAGGATGTCGGTGGCGCAGTAGATCTCGGTGCGATTGCAGGTGGAGAGGATCGCGGCCTCGGTGCCGGACCGGCCCGCCAGGTGGGTGCGCAAGGCGCCCAGCGCCGGCTTGATCTGCTCAAGCGGAAACGCCACCCGTTCGCGCAGCGAGACGGGCGCCGTAGTGTGATTGATACCGATCGCAAGCAGTTGCATGGTGGAGGGCATGTCTTTTGGCGCGGGCCCCGCGGGGTGCCATGCTCCAGGCTGGCTGCCGCGCGGGCTTCAAAAGGCAAATCCGCGGCGTGGTTTCCACGAGGCGGATTCCGGCGCATTGCGCCGCCGAACCGGGCTACATTATAACGCCCGGCGCGAAAATTGCCGGCGAAGCGAGGGCCCGGGGCCGTCCCCGGACAGGTTTACCGTATCCTCGGGACCACGCGCGGCCGGCGCTTGTGCCGGGAAGACCGCGCGACTGTCGAGATCATCGGGGAAAAGTGATGCTGGGGACGCTGGTTGTGGGCGTGTTGGTCGGTCTGGCGGCGCGGTCGCTGCATCCCTCGGGGCGGGTCGGTTTGCTGGCCGCCGTGGTGTTCGGGGCACTCGGCGCGCTCGCTGCCTTCTACGGCGGCCGCGCCATGCACTGGTTCGCCGACGGCCAGATGGCCGGCTGGTTTGCCGGCATTCTGGGCGCGGGCGTACTGGTCGGAATCCGGGGGATGTTCAGGGCGCGGTGAGCGAGATTCCCGCGGCGGGATTTTCCGGCTTGCCGGACCCGCGGCTCCACTAATCCCGGCGCCTTATCTGCCTTCCTAATCTCGCTTATTCCCCTTTTCCCGGTTCTTCAGGAACCTGCCCAAAACCCCTTCCGAATAATGACTGGCCACGTTGGTCAGAAACGCGGAAAAATCCACGTGCGCGGTATCGTCCGCCCGGTCCGACACGGTCCGCATCACCGCATGGCGCACGCCATATTCGTGGCAGACCTGCGCCACTGCGGCGCCTTCCATTTCCACCGCCAGCACGCCCGGCAGGCGCTCGCGCAATTCAGCCGCGGCGGCGGGCGAGCCGATGAACTGGTCGCCGCTGGCGATCATGCCGACATGCAGCGATGGCGCGCTGACGCCGAAGCGGGCGAGCACGTCCGCGGGGATGGTCCTGGGCAGGTCTTCGCGCAGATAGCCTTCCACGGCTGCGCGCAACTCGGCGGTCAGCGCCGCGTCGGCCGGGAATTCCGCCTGGTCGAGCAGCGGCACCTCGTGCCGGCCGAAGAAGGGGCGGGCATCCAGGTCATGCTGCAGCGTGCGGTCTGCCACCACCACGTCGCCGACGCGTGTGTGCGCCCCGATGCCGCCGGCCAGGCCGGTGAAGACGATCTCGTCCACGCCAAACTCGCGCACCAGCGTCACCGTGGTGGCCGCGGCCGCCACCTTGCCCATGCGGGCCAGCACCAGCACGCAGCGCTGGCCGTGCAGTTGGCCGACGTGATAATCGCGCATGCCGATGCGCTGCACGGTGGCGCGGGCGTCGTCGTGGCGCATGGCGGCCACCAGGGCGTCGACTTCGTCGTGGATGGCGGCGAGGATACCGAGGGTCATGTCTGGAGCGCGCCGGGCGGGGCGGATGCGGAAAAACGCACAGCATACCGGCCCGCAGGACCGTCGCAAAGCAGCACAGAGGATGCGCACGAAAGCTGCGCAGGCGCCCCCGCCTTTGCTACAGTGCACTGGCGTATCCATCACACGGAACACCCATGCAGCCATCCTCGATGCAAAGCATGCAAGACCGGCGCGCCATGCGCCAGGCGCTGGCGCACTGGCGCGAGCAAGGCGCGATCGCTGCCGACGGCGTGGCCGCGGCCTGGTCGCACGCCGAGCCGGATGCGGCGGCCTGGCGGCACTGGCTCGACCGCGCCTTGCTGGCGCTGGGCGCGGCGCTGCTCTGTGCCGGCGTCATCGTCTTCTTCGCCTTCAACTGGCAGGACCTGCACAAATTCGCCCGCTTCGGCCTGCTGGCCGGCGCGCTGACCTTGCTGGCGGCATTCGCCTTCTTGCGGCCGCCGGGCGATATGGCGGGCCGCGCCGCGCTGTGCGGCGCGCAAGTGGTGGCTGGCGTGCTGCTGGCGGTGATCGGGCAGGTCTACCAGACCGGCGCCGACGCCTGGCAACTGTTTGCGCTGTGGGCGCTGCTGGCGGTGCCGTGGGCGCTGGCCGCGCGCGCTGCGCCGCACTGGTGGCTGGTGATCGTGCTGGCCAACGTGGCGTTGCTGCGCTACTGCAGCGTGCGGCTGGGCGCGGGCGGGATGTTCGAACTGCTGATCGGCATGCAGGGCGGGCGCGGCACGCCCCTGTTCCTGCTTGGCGCCACGCTGGCACAACTGGCGCTGTGGTTCGTGCTGTGCGCGGCATGGCCCGCGCAGGGCTTCCGCGGGTTGGCCGGCGCGCGCATCCTGGCCGCGCTGGCTTGTGCTTACGCCGGCTGGCTGGGACTCGGCAGCATCTTGCATGACCATGTCGATGCCGCCGCGTTCGGCCTTGCCCTGCTGGCGCCGGCCGTGCTGCTGGCCTGGTTCCGGCTGCGCGCCTTCGATGTGGTGGCGCTCAGCATGGCCAGCTTCACCTTGATCGTGGTGGTGGTGGCCGCCGTCGCGCGGTTGCTGCTGGATGTCAGCCATGGCGGATTCGGCGCCTTCCTGCTGCTGGGGCTGCTGATCATCGGCCTGGCCGCCGTGGCCGCAACCTGGCTGTTGCGCGCCTGGCGCCAGCATGACGGCGCCAGCGCCGAAGGAGAGCCGGCATGAGCGACGAACGGCAAGTCGTCACGGTCCTGTGGCGAGACCTCGCAGCGCGCGGGCTGGCGCATGGGCAGCCCGCGCAGGACCCGGCCCGCACGCCCTGGGCGGTGCGGCTGCTGATGGGCCTGGCCGGCTGGCTGGGCGCGGTCTTCTTCCTCGCTTTCCTGCTCGGCTCGGTCTTCGTGGCCGCGCGCGACAACGGCGCGGCGATGGCGCTGTGCGGCGCCGCCATGATTGCGCTGGCCGCCGTGCTGTATGCGCGCCGCAGCGGAACCGCGCTGGAACAGTTCGCGCTGGCGGTCAGCCTCAGCGGGCAAGGGCTGCTGGTGTTCGGCGCGAGCCAGGCGTACGGCGGCAGCCGCCTGCTGGAGACGCCTGCCTTCTGGGCGGCGCTGGCAATGCTCGAAGCCGTGCTGTACGCCGTGATGCCCAACCGGCTGCATCGTTGCCTGGCCGCGCTGGGTGCATGGACCGGCGTTGCCCTGGCACTGCACCTTGGCATGACGCCGGGTCTGCGCCACTTTTGGCAGTCGATGGCGCTTTCGCTCGGCTGGCTGGCGCCGCTTGCGCTGGCCCTGTTGACCGGCTTCGTGTGGGCCGAGGGACGGCTCAGCGCGGCGGGCCGGCAGGGCTGGCTCGAACCGGCAGCCGATGCCACCCTGCTGTTTGCGCTGAGCGCGGCGCTGGTGGTGACAGGCCTGGGCCTGCCCTATGCGTTCTTGTTCGATGACGGCGCGGCGCACCAGGCAGGTCCGTACTGGACGGCCGGCGCGCTGTGCGGCGTGGTGCTCGTCGCCTTGGTGCTTGCCGAGAGCGGCCGCCTGCGCCTGCGCCCTCCGGTACGCGCGATCGCCGTGRCGGGCGCGGCGCTCCTCGCCGCCTTGCTGGCCGGTGCCCCGGCAGTCCTGGCCGCCGTGCTGGCGCTGGGCCTGGCGCTGCGCCGCGGCTCGCTGCCCTGGCTTGGCCTGGCCGTGGCCACGCTCGCCGCCGGCTTTATCTGGTACTACAGCGCACTGCACTGGACGCTGCTGGCCAAGTCCGCCACGCTGGTCGCCGCCGGTGTCGCCGTCCTGGCATTGCGCACGGGACTGCGGCGCGGCATCGCAAGGAGCCAGGCATGAAACGCTGGATATTGCTCGCATGGGTGCTCGCGCTCGGGGTGGCGGCAGCCGCCATCGGTACCAAGGAACACCTGCTCGCGCGCGGCGATACGCTCTACCTGCGCCTGGCGCCGGTCGATCCGCGCTCGCTGATGCAGGGCGACTACATGGCGCTCAACTTCGCCATCGCCGATGCCATCCGCGCGGCGCGCGAGCGGCAGGGCCTGCCCGCCGAGCGCGAGCAGGTCGCGGTAGTTCGCCGCGATGCGCACGGCGAGGCCAGCCTGGTGCGCCTGCACACCGCCGGCGCGCCGCTCGCCGCGGGCGAGCAACTGCTGCGCTTCCAGACCGTGCCGTCGCGCTGGGGTGGCGTGCAGGTGCAGGTCTCGACGGACGCTTACTTCTTCCAGGAAGGGCACGGTGCGCGCTTCGGGAAAGCACGCTACGGCGAGTTCCGCGTGGGGCCGCAAGGCCAGGCCCTGCTGGTGGGCCTGCGCGACGAGAACCTGCAGCCGCTATAGCTCGGCGCTACGCTGGCCGGGCGTCACCGCCGACACCGCGAACGTGACCACGATGTTGGCCACCAGTGCGATCAGGCCGATATAGAGCGGATACGTGGCGCTGCCCAGGTGGATGGCGAACACCGGCTTGAGGCCCTGCGACATGGCCAGCGACGTGCCCAGCACGATGCCCACGGCCCAGCCGGCCAGCAGCCCCCACGTGTTCATCCGCTGCGTGTAGAGCGTGAACACGATCGCGGGGAAGATCTGCAGGATCCAGACGCCGCCGAGCAGTTGCAGGTCGATGGCGTACTGCGTGGGCAGGAACACGATGAACAGCAGCGCGCCGAATTTCACCACGAGCGAGACGATCTTCGCCGTCGAGGCCTCCGCGGAAGACGACATGTCCGGCGAGACCATCGGGCGCCACAGGTTGCGCGTGAACAGGTTCGCCGCGCCGATCGACATGATGGCCGCGGGCACCAGCGCGCTGATCGCGATGGCCGCCGCCGCGAAGCCGACGAACCACGCCGGGAACAGCTTGCCGAACAGCGTGGGCACCACGTCCGACGGCGAGCTCACGTGCACGCCGGCCGCGATCGCCATGTAGCCAAGCAGCGCGATCAGTCCCAGCAGCAGCGTGTAGGCCGGCAGCAGGATGGCGTTCTTGCGCACGGTGGCGGCCGACGACGACGACAGCACCGCCGTCATCGTGTGCGGGTACATGAAGGCAGCCAGCGCCGAGCCCAGCGCCAGAGACGCGTACGCCGTGTACTGCGACGGCTGGAGGATGATGCCCGTGACCCCGCCCTTGGCCTGGAAGAACTGGTCCGCCGCCTCGAACACGTGACCGTAGCCGCCGAGTCTGGACGGGATCAGCCACACCGCCGCGATCACCACGATATAGATCATGATGTCCTTCACGAAGGCGATCATCGCCGGCGCGCGCAGCCCGCTCGTGTACGTGTAGAGCGCCAGGATCACGAACGCCACGATCAGCGGCGCCTCGCCCGTCACGCCCAGCCCCTTGATCACCACCTGCATGCCCACGAGCTGCAGCGCGATATACGGCATCGTCGCCACGATGCCGGTGAGCGCCACCGCGGCCGGCAGCAGCTTGCCGCCGTACTCCGCATACACGAAGTCCGCCGCGGTGATGTGGTTGTGCGCATGCGCGATCTGCCACAGCCTGGGCATCACCGCGAACACGAACGGGTAGACGATGATCGTGTAAGGCAGCGCGAAGAAGCCGTACGCGCCCACCGAATACACCAGCGCCGGCACCGCGATCACCGTGTAGGCCGTATAGAAATCGCCGCCCACGAGGAACCACGTGATCAGCGTGCCGAACTGCCGCCCGCCGAGCCCCCACTCGTGCAACTGCGTCAGGTCCCCGCGCTTCCAGCGCGCCGCGAAGAACCCGACCACCGTGACCAGCACGAAGAACGCGACGAAGACCGTCATCGCCACCGGATCGACAGGCGGGACCTCGTTCATTTCACGCACCGGTAGACGATGTAGATCAGCAGCGAGGTGAGCGGCACCCAAAGGAACTGGTACCAGTAGAAGAACGGAAAGCCCGCGAACGAAGGCTGCGTATCGTTGTAGAACGGCAGCCACAGCAGGGCGATATAGGGGAGCAGCAGGATGAGCCAGAGCCACGAATGGCTGGACTGGTTTGCAGGTTCCACGAGTATTTTCTCTCGGTTGGTCCGTTGCATAAGACTGCTCTTACGACACGTCGCGGCGTGTCGCGTCGTTGCTACAAAACGCATCCATGCGAGCAGGCCATCATCGGTATCGTCTTCAAGACATGGGCGCCACGCTGCACGCCGGCCGCGAGCCCGGTGCATCGCAGCCCGGCCCGCTTGCGCCTTGATGGCTGCTTCAGTCTAGGCGATCGACGCAGAGATTTCACCGCAGCTTGCAGAGAGCCGCGCGGCCGCAGGCGCTGCGCGTTGCCCTTGTACACCCAACCGTCGAAGGGTGAGTACTTGCTTGTCGATTGCCGTTACCCTTTTCGGGTGACTGGATTTCCGCACCCGGCCCGCAAAGCGGAAATCCCTTGTTTCAAGGGGCAATCGATAGGAGAAGTCTTAGTGAAAAAAGCGAATGCAATGCATCTGCTCGGGGCGGCGGCCCTGCTGGCTCTGCTCGGTGGCTGCGCCACGGAAACATCGACCGCGCTCCCCGTGGCGAAGGTGGAAAGCGCCAGCCGCCCATACGCCGGCGTGCGCACCCCGATCGCCGTGGGCAAGTTCGACAACCGCTCCAGCTACATGCGCGGCGTGTTCTCGGACGGCATCGACCGCCTCGGCGGCCAGGCCAAGACCGTGCTGATCACGCACCTGCAGCAGACCAGCCGCTTCAACGTGCTCGACCGCGACAACATGGAAGAGATCAGGCGCGAGGCAGCCATCAAAAGCCAGGCGCAGCGCCTGAAGGGCGCCGACTACGTGATCACGGGCGACGTGACCGAATTCGGCCGCAAGGAAGTCGGCGACCAGCAACTGTTCGGCATCCTCGGTCGCGGCAAGTCGCAGGTGGCCTACGCCAAGGTCGCACTGAACGTGGTCAACATCACCACCTCGGAAGTCGTGTTCTCCAGCCAGGGCGCCGGCGAGTACGCGCTGTCCAGCCGCGAAATCATCGGCTTCGGCGGCACGCAGAGCTACGACTCCACGCTCAACGGCAAGGTGCTCGACCTCGCCATGCGCGAAGCGGTCACCAACCTGATCACCGGCATCGAAAGCGGCGCGTGGAAGCCCGGCAATCCGTAAAGCCGGTCTGATTGTCGAAGAGGAGAAGAAGCAGTGAAAGAAGTCAAAAAGCCAAAGCAGTATCGGCCGTGGCGCCTGGTGGCGCTGGCCTTGACGGGAAGCGTTCTGCTGGCCGGATGCGCGTCGCCCAAGACCCTGTACCAATGGGAAAGCTACCAGCCCCAGGTCTACCAATACTTCAAGGGCGAGCCCAAGCAGGCACAGATCGAAGCGCTCGAGCGCGACATGCAGAAGATCGTGGCCGCCGGCGCCACGCCGCCGCCGGGCTATCACGCACACCTGGGCCTGCTGTACGCCGACATCGGCAAAGACGATCAGATGGTGCAGGAATTCCAGACCGAGAAGACCCTGTTCCCCGAGTCGGCCACCTATGTCGACTTCCTGATGAAGAACGTCAAGCGGGGTGAAGAAAAGAAATGAAGCCCATGTTCAAACGCCTTTTTGCCGCCACGGCGGTCACCGTGCTGGCCGCCGGCTGCGCCGCGCCGCGACAGAACGTCGACTACGCCGCGTTCAAGGCCAGCCGCCCGCGCTCCATCGTGGTCCTGCCGCCGCTGAACGAATCGCCCGAAGTGAAGGCGACCTACAGCATGCTGTCCCAGGTCACCTACCCGCTGGCAGAGTCCGGCTACTACGTGCTGCCCGTGACGCTGGTGGACGAAACCTTCAAGCAGAACGGCCTCACCACTCCCGGCGACATCCACCAGGTCGCACCGGCCAAGCTGCGCGAGATCTTTGGTGCCGACGCCGCGCTCTACGTCACGGTATCGAAGTACGGCACCTCGTACGTGGTCATCAACAGCATCACGGTCGTCACCGCGAGCGCCAAGCTGGTCGACTTGAAGACCGGCGCCACGCTGTGGAGCGGCAGCGCGTCGGCGACGGATGATCAGGGCAACAGCGGCGGCGGGCTGATCGGCGCGCTGGTGGCCGCGGCGGTCAAGCAGGTGCTCAACAGCGTCACCGAAGCCGGGCACAAGGTAGCCGGCGTGACAAGCACGCGACTGCTGTCGGCCGGGCATCCGGGGAGCATTCTGTTCGGACCTCGGTCGCCCCGGTATGCGACGGATTGAGGTTTGCGATTGGGTTTGAGCGGTTGGGTCGAGAGGCCGCTTGAACTTTGGAGCCCCGCGGGTTGATGGACCCGCGGGGCTTTTTGTTGGTGTGCTGTCGGTGCTTGTCGCCGCGGTTCTAGAGCTTGACCTGCTCGAACTGTCCCTTGCCCGAGAAATTGAAGGGAACCTTGAAGGCTGTACCGCCTTTGATGCCTTCGGACTGCTCGATGACCCGTGGCCACCACCGCACGAGATTGTATTCGCTACACCATGCACGCTAGTGGCGAGGTTGTGCTGTCGCGAGCCGGCGCATCGAGCAAGGACGATCCGGTGCTCACACTTCCTGGCTCGCGATATCACCCATTACCCTGAGAGCTTGCAGAATTGGTTATGGCTGAGGCGTATCTGGCGGAACAATGCCATCGGCGGCCGGTGGGTTACCGATGTAACGACCACATGCGGGATACGTAGTCGTTCCGTCGGGATGGTCTACGT
>NZ_JBFTND010000028.1:0-43372 GCF_056397305.1 Cupriavidus sp. 05N40 | reverse complement strand
CGGTTCGGGTGGATCAGGTTCAAGTGCCCGACGAGATCGGCGGCGGACGTGGCTTCACGCGCGAACTCAACGTCGAAGGCCCGGTCGGCCCCTTCCAGGCCAGCGACCCAGGAGAGTTTGATGTCGGCTGCGTTGTCGTCGAAGATCGACTGCGAGGTGACGCCAGTGAGTTCCATGCGGTGCTTTCGGGGGACAGGCTTTCAGGCCGGGGAGGCAACGGCCCTGTTGGCCGGGCAGGGCTTGCCCCGGCGGGTCAGGGATGCCATTGCGTCAGCAACTGGTGCACGGCATCGGGAGTGGGCAGGGTAGCGAGTCCTTCGCGCATTTCGCGGTCGGACAGCAGCTGGGCAATCTCGGAAAGGATCTCCAGGTGCTGCTGGGTAGCCTGTTCGGGCACGAGCAGGAAGATCAGCAGCGACACCGGCTTGCCGTCAGGCGACTCGAAGGGGATCGGCTCGCCCAGGCGCATGAAGGCGGCCAGGGGCTGCTTGAGGCCCTTGATGCGACCGTGCGGAATGGCAACCCCGGCTCCGAGGCCGGTCGAGCCCAGCGATTCGCGGGCGAACAGGTTGTCGGTCACGGTAGCGCGCGCTACGCCATGGTTGTTCTCGAAGAGGAGCCCGGCCTGTTCGAACACCCGCTTCTTGCTGGTGACGCTGACGTCGAGGTTGATGTTGCCGGGTGGCAGCAATTTAGCCAAACGATTCATGTGGAATGCGCAGGTTTTTCTAGTAAGCAGGCCCGTGGCCAGGAGAGGGCCGCACCAGGCAAAGGGGATAGAAAGGCTCGTGCCCTCGTTTCACCGGTTATCCCATGCCGGTGTCGGGCGTCTGGCCATTATAGAGCAGGCCCGCCCCCGCCTTGTGCATTGCAATAGCCGATGCGCGGAAGCGGTGCCGCGCGCACGGAAAAATTGCCGCGCTATTGCTTATGTATTGCACAGCATACACCGGGAGCGTGGCCTTGCGGAATCCCCTTGCGTGATTCGATACCGGCCGTAAATGCGGGAGAACGCCACAAAAATGTGCGCAAAAAAGCCGCGCATCGGGCGCGGCTTGTTCTGGTTTCAAGGGACTGACACCGACGGCCCCCTAGGTGGGCCGCCAGGCACGGTCATTGCTGCATCTGCGCTGCGGCCAATTGATACTTGACCGCTTCGCGGTCGTGGCTTTGCACGCGATCCTTGTGGCGAATCACCTGCCGGTCGAGCTTGTCGACTAGCGCGTCGATAGCGGCATACAGGTCTTCGTGATGCGCTTCGACAAAGATGTCCTTGCCCTTGAGATGTAGATTGATTTCCGCGTACTGCCGCCGGTCCTTTTCTTTTGTATTGTCGACAGATAGCAGCACACTTACGCCAATGACTTGATCGAAATGCCTGACGATACGCTCCAGTTTCGTTTCCACGTACTCACGCAGCGGGGGCGTGATGTCCAAGTGGTGTCCACTGATCTTGAAGTTCATAGCGTTTCTCCTTCTGAAAGAGTTGCATCAGGCAGGCGATGCAACTCGGCTACAAAGACTTGCGGAGATTTACGGCAGGGATTTTCAGCGCCTCGCGGTACTTGGCGACGGTACGGCGCGCCACCACGAAGCCTTGCTCGCCGAGCAGTTCGGCGATCCTGCTATCCGACAGGGGATTCCTGGGATCTTCGGCTCCTATGAGTTGCTTGATCAACGCTCGAATTGCCGTTGAAGAGGCCGCGCCGCCGGTTTCTGTGGATACGTGACTGCCGAAGAAATACTTCAGCTCGAAAGTCCCCATCGGCGTTGCCATGTATTTATTGGTTGTCACCCGAGAGATGGTGGACTCGTGTAGACCCAGTGTATCGGCAATCTCCCGCAAAACCAAGGGGCGCATCGCAATTTCCCCGTGGGTGAAGAAGTTCTTTTGACGTTCGACAATCGCTTGTGCGACGCGCAATATGGTGTCGAAGCGCTGCTGGATATTCTTGATCAACCAGCGTGCTTCCTGCAATTTTTGCTGCAGTCCGGCAGCCCCTGAATCGCCTTTTGCACCGCGCAAAATCTGCGCGTACATATCGTTGATGCGTAGCCGCGGCATCACATCCGGATTGAGTTGCGCGATCCAGCCGCCGCTCATTTTTCGCACGAAAACATCCGGCACCACGAAATCCGCCTCGGGGCGGCTATAGGCATGGCCGGGATACGGGGCGAGCGAGCGGATCAGTTCGTGCGCGGCCTTGAGGTCGGCCTCGTCGACCTGCAGCGCTTTCTTCAGGCGCGTGTAGTCGCGCACCGCGAGCAGCTCCAGGTGGCTGGTGACGATGGTCAGGGCCAGTTCGCGCTGCGGATGGGTGAGCCGGCGCAGTTGCAGCGCCAGGCATTCGGCGGCGTTGCGCGCACCTACGCCGGCCGGGTCGAAGCTCTGCAGCAGGGTCAGGACGGCGTGTACCTCGTCGATCTCGAACTCGAGTTCCTCGGGCAGTTCGGCGCAGATCTCCTCGAGCGAAGCGCTAAGGTATCCGTCGTCGTCCAGCGACTCGACCAGGAAGATCGCGAGCCCTTTGTCGCGCATGGAAATCTTCAGCGGCGCGAGTTGCTCCATCAGGTGCTCGCGCAGCGTCGGCTCGGCGTCACGCAGCTGCATCGGCGTCTTTTCGTCCTCGTCGCCCTGCGGGCGGCGGGCAAAGTCGTCGAGGCTCCAGTCGCTGCCGTAATCCTCGCCGCTGTCGGCGTAGTTGTCGTCGCCATCGGCGGCGCCGTCGGGGCGGTTCTCGCTGGTGCCCTGGCCATCGGCGGGCGCAGGCGCGGGCGCGCTCTGCAGGTTGACGGAGCCATCGGCACCCACGCGCAGCGGGCTTTCGATCCAGTCGTTTTCGCGTTCGAGCAGGGGGTTCTCGGTGAGCGCTTGCTCAACTTCCTGCTGCAGTTCGAGCGTGGACAGTTGCAGCAGCCGGATCGACTGCTGGAGTTGCGGCGTAAGCGCGAGATGCTGCGAGAGGCGGAGCTGTAGCGACGGTTTCATGCGACCTATTTTATGCGCAACTTCCATGCCGTTGGAACGGAAATTGCTATCGCTGATGCCGCCGTGATCGTTTGCAGGATGAAAGGCGACATGAACGCCGCCTGGCCGCGAATATCCCGGCTGCGCGGCAGTAGGCCGCGCCCCGCGTTACATGCGGAAGTTCTCGCCCAGGTAGACCTTGCGCACCGATTCGTTGGCAATGATGTCTTCGGGCTGGCCTGACGCCAGCACGGTGCCTTCGCTGATGATATACGCGTGGTCGCAGATGCCAAGCGTCTCSCGCACGTTGTGGTCCGTGATSAGCACGCCGATGTTGCGYGCCTTGAGGAAGCTGACGATGCGCTGGATTTCGCCCACCGCGATCGGGTCCACGCCGGCGAACGGTTCGTCGAGCAGGATGAAGCGCGGCGCGGAAGCCAGCGCACGGGCGATTTCCACGCGGCGGCGCTCGCCACCGGACAGCGACAGCGCCGGATTCTCGCGCAGGTGGGCGATCTGCAGGTCGTCGAGCAGCGAGTCCAGGCGTCGCTCGATATCCGCCTTGGACAGCGGCTTGCCGTCGTGCACCTGCAACTCGAGCACGGCGCGGATGTTCTCCTGCACGTTGAGCTTGCGGAACACCGAGGCTTCCTGCGGCAGGTAGGACAGGCCCATGCGCGCGCGCTCRTGGATSGCSAGGCCGCTGATGTGCTTGTCGTCGAGCACGATGTCGCCTTCGTCCAGCGCCACCAGCCCGACGATCATGTAGAACGAAGTGGTCTTGCCCGCGCCGTTGGGACCCAGCAGCCCGACCACCTCGCCGCTCTTCACGTCGAGCGACACGTCCTTGACCACCGTGCGCGAGCCGTAGCGCTTCTTCAGGTGGCGCACGACCAGGGTGCTGCTCTCGGTCAGGACGTTGGGCTGGGACGGTTCGGTTTGGGTAGCGGTCATGAAGGCTGAATCCGTGGATCGGGCGGCGCTGCTGCGCGCCGGCGTCAGGGGTTGGYGGGGGCAGGGGCCGGCTTGAGCGGCAGCGGACTGGCGGCGGCGCCGCTGGCGGGCTGCTCCTGGCGCGGCGAGAGCACCGCGCGCACGCGTCCGGACGGGCTGCCTGCCGTGGCGTTCTCGGCGCCGCCGGTGGCCGTGTAGAACTCGTTGCGGCTGTCGTAGGTGATCACGGCACCGCGGATCTCGTCGACCAGCTTGGCGCCGGCCAGGCGCGCCATGCGGGCGCGGCCGATCAGCTTGGAGATTTCCTGCTTGCCGTCGGACTCGATGCGGTCGCCCCAGCCGTCGATGTATTCGTCGACGTTGTCGCGCTTCTGGCGGATATAGGCCTGCTTGCCTGCCTTCGAGGTGGCCACGGCGTACTGGTAGCCCTCGGGGTCGGTGCGCACTTCGGCCGCATCGGACTTCAGCACCATGGTGCCCTTGGTCAGCACCACGTTGCCGGTCAGTACGTACACCTGCTTGACGTCGTCGTAGCTGGCATTGTCCGCCTCCAGCACCAGTGGCTTGTCGCGGTCGGCCTTCTCGGCGCGGGCGGGCGCGGCCAGCGCAAGGCCGAGCATGGCTGCCAGCGTCAGCAGGGCAGCCGTGCTGCGACGGCGACAGGACGATGTCGTCAGGAATGGATTCATATTGGCGTGGTGGCGGTTGGCGCGGGCGGCTCTGGCCCGCGGGCGGCTTCGTTTCTTGGCTGTTTCCGGGCGCGGCGCGTCAGGCTTCGTCAGGGCTGCTTCGCGGCGCTGGCCGGCGGCCCCGTAATGATGGTGCCGTGTACGTTACCCAGCAATTGTACTTCGCGSGTGACRTTGTTGAAGAYCAGKCCGTTGGCSGTCATCACCGACGGGCCGCGCGTGAGCTTGACGGCCTTGTCGGTCTTGACGATGTCGTCGTTGACCAGCACCTGGAAGTACTCGGACGCAGCGGTCATCTGCGGATCCTTGGCGGGATCGGGCCCCTGCGCGCGCACGATCAGCGCGTTGCCGAACAGGTCCACCACCGAGCCCTCGGCATTCATGGTGCCGCGGTCGGAGTGGCCGGTCACCGGCGGGCGGTCAATCTCATAGGCGCGCATGGCCGGGCGCGTCACTTCGTAGGTCTGGTCGTCCTCGAAGTGGGTCATCTTGTCGCCGGTGAAGCGCATCTTGGTGTTTCCGTCCTCGGCAAGCTCCGTGGCGGAAAAATGGATCATGTAGTAATCCGGCTCGTGCTTCTTGCCGACCGGGCCGGTGGCGGCTTCGCGCGGCGAGTTGACCTGCACCAGCCAGAAAGTGCTGCCCGCCACCAGCGCCATCAGCAGCAGTGGCAGCAGCCGCATTCCGAGCCGGCTCACGGAGGACAGGAGATCCCGCATATGCTGTGGCCGCCCTCAGATGACCTTGGCGCGGGTCAGGTCGTGGATATGCAGCGCGCCGACCAGGCGGTGCTCGGCGTCGACCACCAGCATCTGGTTGATGCGGTTCGCCTCCATCACCTGCACCGCTTCCACGGCCAGCTGGTCCGGGCCCACGGCGTGTGGCGCGCGGTGCATGACCTCGCTGATCGGCACCGTCTTCCAGTCGCGGGGGGTCTCCAGCAGGCGGCGCAGGTCGCCGTCGGTGAACACGCCGATCAGGTGATCGTCCGGATCCACCACGGCGGTCATGGCCATGCCCTTGCGCGTGATTTCCATCAGCGCCTGTGCCAGCGGTGTGCTTTCGCGCACCTTGGGCACCGCGTTGCCGCTGCGCATGACATCGCGCACATGGGTCAGGAGCTTGCGCCCGAGCGCGCCGCCCGGGTGCGAGCGGGCGAAGTCTTCCTCGCCGAAGCCGCGCGCGTCGAGCACCGCCACCGCCAGCGCGTCGCCCATCGCCAGCGCGGCGGTGGTGCTGGCGGTCGGCGCCAGGTTGAGCGGGCAAGCTTCCTTCTCGACGCCGGCATTGAGGTGGGCGTCGGCCATCTTGGCCAGCGTGGAGCCGGGATTGCCGGTCACCGAGATCAGCTTGGCGCCGATGCGCTTGACGATCGGCAGGATCGACAGCARYTCGGCGGTYTCGCCGGAATTGGAGAAGGCGATCAGCACGTCGTCGCGCGTGACCATGCCGAGGTCGCCGTGGCTGGCCTCGGCAGGATGCACGAAGAACGAGGGCGTGCCGGTCGACGCCAGCGTAGCGGCCACCTTGCGGCCGATATGCCCGGACTTGCCGATGCCCGACACCACCACGCGGCCGCTGCACTCCAGCGTGAGCTGCACGGCATGCGCGAATTCGCCGTCCAGGCGGCCCGCAAGGGCGGCAACGGCGTCTGCTTCGATCTGGAGGGTCTCGCGAGCAAGCCGAAGTGCTCGATCCGCATTGAAATTAGCTATCATGGCGACGAAGTATACCAACGAATGCGATGGCGCCTTGCCTGTTCCGGGGATCGGGCAGCAAAGGCGGCCGCCGCGCTTGCCGTAATCCGCCGGCAGGGTCGCCCGCGCCGGGCGTGGCCCTGTCCCGGGGCGGCGTACCAGGCCCTTGTCGATGCACTCTCCRCTGGACCTGACTCTCGTGTTGCTGGCCGCCGCCGTGTTCGGCGTGGTCGCATTCCGCATGCTGCAGCTGCCGCCGATGCTGGGATACCTGGCGGTCGGCATCCTGATCGGTCCTCACGCGCTAGGCCTGGCCAGCGATACCGCGCAGACCAAGTACCTGGCCGAATTCGGCGTGGTCTTCCTGATGTTCTCGATCGGGCTGGAGTTCAGCCTGAGCAAGCTCAAGGCCATGAAGCGCCAGGTGTTCGGGCTGGGCGGCTCGCAGGTGGTGCTGTCGATGCTCGTGGTGGTGCCGGCGAGCTGGCTGTTCAACTGGGCGTTCCCGATGACCTGGCAGGCTTCGGTGGCGCTCGGCGGGGCGCTGGCGATGTCGTCCACCGCAATCGTGTCCAAGATGCTCTCGGAGCGCCTGGAGCTGGAAAGCGAGCACGGGCGCAACATCATCAGCATCCTGCTGTTCCAGGATCTGGCGGTGGTGCCGCTGCTGATCGTGATCCCCGCGCTGTCGCGCGATCCCGGCGACATGGCCATGGCGCTGGCGCTGGCCACGCTGAAGATCGCGGTGGCCCTGAGCCTGATCTTCTTCGTCGGGCAGAAAGTGATGAGCCGTTGGTTCCACGTGGTGGCCGCGCGCCGCTCGCAGGAACTGTTCATGCTCAACCTGCTCCTGGTCACGCTCGGCATGGCGGCGCTGACCGAGCGGCTCGGGCTGTCGATGGCGCTGGGCGCCTTCATGGCCGGCATGCTGATCTCCGAGACGCCCTACCGCCACCAGGTGGAAGAAGACATCAAGCCCTTCCGCGACGTACTGCTCGGGCTGTTCTTCGTCACCATCGGCATGTTGCTCAATATCCACGTGGTGCTGGACCACCTGTGGCTGGTGCTGGGGCTGCTGGCGGTGCCGATCCTCTTCAAGCTGCTGCTGATCTCCGGCCTGGCACGCGCGTTCGGCTCGCGCCAGGGCGTGGCGATCCGCACCGGCCTGGGCCTGGCGCAGGCGGGCGAGTTCGGCTTCGTGCTGCTCAACCAGATCGACGGGCTGAACCTGGTCGATCCGGTGCTGATCCAGGTCATCCTGGCCTCGATGCTGCTCTCGATGCTGGCCGCGCCCTTCCTGATCCAGTACAGCGATGCCATCGTGCTGCGCTTCGCCGCCAATGAATGGCTCATGCAGTCGCTCAACATGACGCGCATCGCCGCGCAGAGCCTGCAGACGGAAAAGCACGCCATCATCTGCGGCTTCGGCCGCAGCGGGCAGAACCTCGCCCACATGCTCGAGCGCGAGGGCATCACCTATGTCGCGCTCGATCTGGACCCCGACCGCGTACGCGAGGCCGCGGGCGCCGGCGACACCGTGGTGTACGGCGACGCCGGCCGGCGCGAGGCGCTGATCGCCGCCGGGCTGCACCGGGCCGCCGCCATGATCATCACTTACGCCAACACACCTTCCGCCCTCAAGGTGCTGCACCACGTGCAGGAGCTCGCGCCGGCCCTGCCGGTGATCGTGCGCACCGTGGACGACTCGGAACTCGACATCCTGCAGAAGGCCGGCGCCACCGAGGTGGTGCCGGAGATCATCGAAGGCAGCCTGATGCTGGCCTCGCACGCGCTGGTGCTGCTCGGCGTGCCGATGCGCCGCGTGGTGCGCGGCGTGCAGCAGGCGCGCGACGCGCGCTACAGCCTGCTGCGCGGATACTTTCACGGGCGCGACGACGAAGAGGATATGGTCGAGCGCGACTCGGTGCGCCTGCATTCGGTCTCGCTCGGCCCCGACGCCACTGCGCTCGGGCGCAGCCTCGGCGCGCTGGGGCTGGAACGCATCGGGGTGGAGGTGACGGCAGTGCGCCGGCGCGGTATCCGCGCCTTCGACCCCCAGCCGGAAACCGTGCTGGAGCCGGGCGACGTGGTGGTGTTGCGCGGGCAGCCGGAGGCGCTGGAGGCGGCGGAAAAACGCATGCTGACGGGCTGAAGGGCGCACGGCCCGCAAGGACGGCCTGCAAGCACGCCCCGCAAGCGCCCGGCAAGGCACGGCTGTGGCGCTATGCCGCCACGCGGCTGGCGGTTTTCGATCCTTCCACGCTGTCGGCCCATGACGGCGGCAGGCCTTCGAGCACGGAGCGCGCGTCGAGCGAGCGGATCGGGATGCTCGGATCGGCCGGGATGCGGCCCTCTGCCTGCAGCATCAGGTACCGCAGGCAGCACACGCGCAGGAAGGAGGTGAAATTCGCCGCCTCGCCGCGGTAGGCGGCCAGTTCGTCGTGCAGCCGCGTGATGAGCTGGCCCACGCTCATGCCGTCGCGCCCGGCCAGCGTTTCCAGGACTTCCCAGAACAGGCTTTCCAGCCGGATGCTGGTGGCCACGCCGTGCAGGCGCAGCGAGCGCGACTGGCAGAGGTACGACTCCGGGTTGGCCCGGATAAAGATTTCGCACATGGGGGACTCCGGTTCGGCGCGGCCCGGCGCAAAGGGCGGGCCGCGTTTCGGCAGCCTCTACTGTACGATCCGGGTGCCCAGCACCGCAAGGAACTGCGCCAGCCAGGCCGGATGCGCAGGCCATGCGGGCGCGGTCACCAGGTTGCCGTCGGTGTGGGCCTGGTCCACGGGGATGTCGGCGTATTTGCCGCCAGCCAGGYGCACCTCGGGCGCGCAGGCCGGGTAGGCCGAGCAGGTGCGGCCCTCCAGCACGCCGGCCGCGGCCAGCAGCTGGGCGCCGTGGCAGACCGCGGCGATCGGCTTGTTGGCGCTGGCGAAGTGGCGCACGATCTCCAGCACACGGTCGTTCAGGCGCAGATACTCCGGCGCGCGCCCGCCCGGGATGACCAGCGCATCGTAGGCGACGGGGTCGACCTCGGCGAAGGTCGCGTTCAGCGTGAAGTTGTGGCCGCGCTTCTCGCTATAGGTCTGGTCGCCCTCGAAATCGTGGATGGCGGTCGCGCAGCTGGCGCCGGCCTTCTTGTCCGGGCAGACCGCATGGACCGTATGGCCCACCATCTGGAGTGCCTGGAAAGGCACCATGGTTTCGTAGTCCTCGGCGTAGTCGCCAACCAGCATCAAGATCTTTTTTGCCATCGCGGTCTCCTGTATGGTTACGGGTGCCCGGCGGAACGGCGCGCAAGCCTGCGCGCCCGGCCCCCCTGGTACCAGCCCATTGTGTTGCCGTTCGCGGCAGCCCGGGTGGTAGCCCATTACCGCATCCGGCCTGCCACGGCGGCAGGCTGTCAGAACGAGTTCCCATGCCCAATACCACTATCCAGTCGTCCGCCCTCGGCCACGTCACCGACTACCTGCGCGAGCGCATCCGCACCGTGCCCGACTGGCCGCAGCCCGGCGTGATGTTCCGCGATATCACGCCTCTGCTGCAGGATCCCAAGACCCTGCGCGTGCTGATCGACGTCTTCGTCCACCGCTATATGGACGCCCGCCTGGACCTGGTCGCCGGCATCGACGCGCGCGGCTTCATTCTCGGCGCCATCGTGGCCTACGAGCTCAACCTCGGCTTCGTGCCGATCCGCAAGAAGGGCAAGCTGCCCTTCCAGACCGTGTCCGAGGAATACGAGCTGGAATACGGCAGCGCCACCGTCGAGATCCACGCCGACGCCTGCAAGGCCGGCGACCGCGTGCTGCTGATCGACGACCTGATCGCCACCGGCGGCACCATGATGGCCGGGCGCAAGCTGCTCGAGCGCCTGGGCGCCACGGTGGTGGAGGGCGCCGCCATCGTCGACCTGCCGGAGCTGGGCGGTTCGCGCCATCTGCTCGACAGCGGGCTGCCGCTGTTCACGGTGTGCCGCTTCGACGGCCATTGAGGCGCGCCGCGCGCTCACCTGGATAGACCACCGGAGCCTGTTCCATGCCGGATCTCATGCTGTTCCTCGTCACCTCGGTGGCCATCACCCTGGCTCCCGGGCCCGACAACCTGCAAGTGCTGGCGCGCGGCATGGCGCAGGGGCGCCGCGCCGGCGTGGCGGCGGCGCTGGGCTTTGCTTTCGGTTGTCTCTTCCACACCGTGGTGGCAGCCGTGGGGCTGGCGGCCGTGCTGCGTTCCTCGCCGCTGGCCTTCCAGTGCATCAAGTTCGCGGGGGCCGCCTACCTGATCTGGATCGGCATCCAGGCGCTGCGCTCGCGCGGGGCGCTGGGCAAGGCCGCCGACACGCCGGAGGTGCCGCTGTCCACGGTGTTCCGCCAGAGCGTGCTGGCCAACCTGATGAACCCCAAGGTGACGCTGTTCTTCCTGGTGTTCCTGCCGCAGTTCGTGCGCGCCGATGCCGCCCACCCGGGCTGGCAGATGCTGGTGCTGGGCGTGGTCTTCATGCTGCAGACGGCGGTGGTGTTCTCGCTGTTCGGGCTGTTCGCGGGTGTGCTGGGCGACTGGCTCAAGCACCGTCCGCGCGCCGGCCGCTGGCTTGACCGCGTTGCCGGCGCGATCTTCGTGGTGCTCGGCATCAAGGTCGCGCTATAGGCCCGGACGCCCGGGCATCCGGACGCCCGAACAGCCCGGACGCCCGGTGTCCGCGCGGCCCCGCTGCCGCCCGGACTGCCGGCACTGTTGCGCAGTTCCACGCGCCATCCCCATGGCGTTGCCCGCACATGCATGCGGGCGCATAATGCCCCATTGACAACAACGATACGATGACCGGGCGGCAACTTGCGGCCGGCATTTGCCTCAGCCTTCATGCCGGGCTCCGGCACCTGCCATCGCAACGGCGGCACCGGTCACAGAAGGGTGGACCATGGGCGTTTTACTTCATTTGCTTTCCGGCGTGGCGCTGCTGGTTTGGGGCACCAACATCGTCAAGGTGGGCATCTTGCGCGTGTACGGCGCCAACCTGCGCCACGTGCTTTCCTCCAGTATCTCCAACCGCCTCTCGGCCTTTGCCGCCGGGCTCGGCGTGACCGGCCTGGTGCAGAGCAGCAATGCCACCGCGGTGATCGTCAGTTCCTTTGTCGGCCAGGGCCTGATTGCCGTGGCACCGGCGCTGGCCATCATGCTGGGCGCCAACGTGGGCACCGCGATCATGGTGCAGGTGTTCTCGCTGGACCTGTCGTGGCTGTCGCCGCTGCTGATCTTCGTCGGGGTGATCCTGCACCTGTCCTGGAAGGGCAACAAGCCCGGCCACGTCGGCCGCGTGCTGATCGGCCTGGGGCTGATCACGCTGGCGCTCGAGCTGATCTCCATCGCCACGCGCCCGGTGGTGCAGGCAGCCGGCGTCAAGGTGCTGTTCGGCACGCTGACGGGCGATCCGACGCTCGACATGCTGATCGGCGCCTTCCTCACCATCCTGTGCTACTCGAGCCTGGCAGTGGTGCTGTTCTGCGGCGCGCTGGCCTCGGCCGGCGTGGTTTCGCTGCACGTGGCGCTGGCCCTGGTGCTGGGCGCCAACCTCGGCTCCGGGATCTCGGCGCTACTCACCACCTCGGGCAACAACCAGCCCGGCAAGCGCGTCACGCTGGGCAACCTGCTGTCGCGCCTGCTTGGCTGCGTGGTCGCGCTGCCCCTGCTGGGGCAGGCCGAGAGCCTGCTCGCGCTGTTCGATGCCGACCCGCAGCGGCTGGTGGTGAACTTCCACCTGCTGTTCAACGTGGCGCTGGCGGTGTTGCTGCTGGGCGCCACCGGCCCGCTGGCGCGCCTGTGCGAGGCGGTGCTGCCGGGCCGCAATACCGGCGACAGCCAGGTCACGCCGCGCCACCTGGACCTGGCCGCGCTGTCCACGCCCGCGCTGGCGCTGTCCAACGCCGCGCGCGAAGTGCTGCGCATCGGCGACCGCATCGAGCAGATGCTCGACAACATGCTGCGGGTGCTGCGCAACAACGATGCCAAGCTGGCCGCCGCCACCTGCCGCATCGACGACGAGGTGGACGACCTCTACACCGCCATCAAGCTCTACCTGACCCAGATCAGCCTGGAGGCCCTCGACGAGCGCGACGGCCGGCGCTGGACCGAAATCATCTCGCTCACCATCAACCTCGAGCATGCCGGCGACATCATCGAGCGCATCCTGCTGGATGCGCGCGACAAGAAGATCGCCCACAACCTGGCCTTCTCGGAGGCAGGCATGCAGGAAATYGCGCAGATGCATGCGCGCGTGGTGGCGAACCTGCGCCTGGGCTTGTCGGTCTTCCTCTCCGGCGACCTCAGGAGCGCGCAGCAACTGATGGCCGAGAAGGCCACCTTCCGCGACCTGGAGCGCCAGTACGCGCGCACCCACCTGCAGCGCATCGCCGTGCAGACCGCGGAGAGCATCGAGACCAGCTCGCTGCACCTCGACGTGATCAGTGACCTCAAGCGCCTGAACTCGCTGTTCTGCGCCACGGCCTACCCGGTGCTGGAAGAGGCGGGCGTGCTCAACCGCAGCCGCATGAAGGAGGACGACGGCGAGCCGCCGGTGCGGGCAGTGCCGTCCGCCCAGGCGCACTGAGGCGCGGCCCGCGCCCGGCGGGCGCGGGATGTCAGAGCTTGTAGCCGATCTGGCGCAACAGGTCGCGCCGCCAGGCGATGTCGGCGTCGGTTTCCAGCCCGAGCGGCGGCTCGCCGTCCACCACGCCCAGTACCGCGCGGCCTTGCGCGGTCTGCGCGATCACCACCTCGACGGAATTGGCCGTGGCGCAGTAGATCCTGCAGACCTCGGGCACCGCGCGCACCGCGCCCAGCACATTGACGGGATAGAAGCCGTCGCCCAGGAACAGCAGGAAGCTGTGCCCGGCGCCGATCGCCATGGCGTTGCTGCAGGCCAGGTCGATCAGCCCGTCGTCGTTGCCGGACCAGCGCACCAGGCGCTTGCCCGAGGCTTCGCAGAAGGCCAGCCCGAAGCGGATGCCCGGCACCGCGCCGACCAGCGCCTCGTGGATGTCGTCGACGGTCTTGATGAWGTGCGACTGGCCGAAGATGAAGTTGGTCGCCTCCGGCTTGGAGACCGGTACTACGCTGAGTTCCATGGCCATGCTCCTGCATCGACCCGAGCGAATCGGGATCTTCCGCAGTCCATGGTAGGCCGCGCGGTGTCGAATGCAAGGCGCCACCGCCGCGGGGGCGCGCACGGCGGCGCGCCGGCCAGGCCGATGCGCGCTCAGCGCGCGAGCAGCGGCGCGAGGTACTTGCCGGTAAAGCTGGCGCGGCTGCCGGCCACGGTTTCCGGCGTACCCTTGGCGATCACCTGGCCGCCGCCGGCGCCGCCCTCGGGGCCCATGTCGAGCAGCCAGTCCGCGGTCTTGATCACGTCCAGGTTGTGCTCGATGATCACCACCGTATTGCCCTGGTCGCGCAGCTTGTGGATGACCTTGAGGAGCAGCTCGATGTCGTGGAAATGCAGGCCCGTGGTGGGCTCGTCCAGGATGTAGAGCGTGCGCCCGGTGTCGCGCTTGGACAGCTCCAGCGAGAGTTTCACGCGCTGCGCCTCGCCGCCCGACAGCGTGGTGGCGGACTGCCCCAGGCGGATGTAGCCCAGGCCCACGTCGAGCAGTGTCTTGAGCTTGCGCCGTACCACCGGCACTGCGTTGAAGAACTCGTGCGCCTGCTCCACCGTCATGTCCAGCGTCTCGTGGATGCTCTTGCCCTTGTAGAGCACCTCCAGCGTCTCGCGGTTGTAGCGCTTGCCGTGGCACACATCGCAAGGCACGTACACGTCGGGCAGGAAGTGCATCTCCACCTTGAGCACGCCGTCGCCCTGGCAGGCCTCGCAGCGCCCGCCCTTGACGTTGAACGAGAAGCGGCCCGGATCGTAGCCGCGCTCCTTGGCCGCCGGCACGCCGGCGAACAGCTCGCGGATCGGCGTGAACAGGCCCGTGTAGGTGGCGGGGTTGGAGCGCGGCGTGCGCCCGATCGGGCTCTGGTCGACGTTGATGACCTTGTCGAAGTGTTCCAGCCCGTCGATGCGGTCGTGCGCCGCCGGCTCCGCCGTGGAGCCGTACAGGTGGCGCGCCACCGCGTGGTACAGCGTGTCGTTGATCAGCGTCGACTTGCCCGAGCCGGATACTCCCGTGACGCAGGTCAGCAGGCCCACCGGGATCTCCGCGCTGACGTTGCGCAGGTTGTTGCCGGTGGCGTTGATGATGCGCAGCAGCTTTTCCTCGTCGGGCGCGGCACGCTCGGCCGGCACCTCGATGCGGCGCGCGCCGGACATGTACTGGCCGGTAAGCGAGTTGGGCGACTGCTCGATCTGGGCCGGCGTGCCCTCGGCCACGATCATGCCGCCGTGCACGCCGGCGCCCGGGCCGATGTCGACCACGTAGTCGCAGGCGCGGATCATGTCCTCGTCGTGCTCCACCACCAGCACGGAATTACCGATGTCGCGCAGGTGCTTGAGCGTGCCGATCAGGCGGTCGTTGTCGCGCTGGTGCAGGCCGATCGACGGCTCGTCCAGCACGTACATCACGCCGGTCAGGCCGGAGCCGATCTGCGAGGCCAGGCGGATGCGCTGCGCCTCGCCGCCCGAGAGCGTGTCCGCGCTGCGCTCGAGCGAGAGGTAGTCCAGCCCCACGTTGTTGAGGAAATTCAGGCGCGCGGTGATCTCCTTGACGATCTTGTCGGCGATCTCGCGCTTGGCGCCGTGCATGTCCAGTGTGAGGAAATACGTCAGCGCATCGCGCAGCGGCCAGCCGTTGATCTCGAAGATGGCGCGCGCCTGGTCGTTCTCGCCCAGCTTGACGTGGCGCGCCTCGGTGCGCAGCCGCGTGCCGTGGCAGGCGGGGCAGGCCTGGTTGTTCTGGTACTTGGCCAGTTCCTCGCGCACCGCGACCGAGTCGGTCTCGCGGTAGCGCCGCTCCAGATTGGGGATGATGCCCTCGAAGGCATGCTCGCGCACCGTGGTGCGGCCGCGCTCGTTCATGTAGGTGAACGGGATCTCGACGTCGCCCGAGCCATGCAGCACCACCTCCTGCACCTCGGCGGGCAGGTCCTCGAAGGCCGTATCCAGCTCGAAGTCGTAGTAGGCGGCCAGGCTCTGCAGCATCTGGAAGTAGAACTGGTTGCGCCGGTCCCAGCCCTTGATCGCGCCCGAGGCCAGCGACAGGTTGGGAAACGCCACCACCCGCTTGGGATCGAAGAAGGTGATCTGGCCCAGCCCGTCGCAGCTCGGGCAGGCGCCCATCGGGTTGTTGAACGAGAACAGGCGCGGCTCCAGCTCCTGCAGCGAGTAGGAACAGATCGGGCAGGCGAACTTGGAGCTGAAGCCGTGCTCGTGCGCGCTGTCGATCTCCAGCGCAATGGCGCGGCCGTCGGCCAGGCGCAGCGCCGTCTCGAACGATTCCGCCAGGCGCTGCTTGATGTCGGCGCGTACCTTGACGCGGTCCACCACCACGTCGATGGAATGCTTTTCGGTTTTCTTCAGCTTGGGCAGCGCGTCGACTTCATAGACCACGGCCGGCGCCTCGTGCGTGGTGCCGCCGCCCGAGCGGATGCGAAAACGCACGAAGCCCTGCGCCTGCATGGTGTCGAACAGGTCGAGGTGCTCGCCCTTGCGATTGGCCACCACCGGCGCCAGGATCATCAGCTTGGTGTCTTCCGGCAGCGCCAGCGCGGCATCCACCATCTGCGACACGCTCTGTGCCTGCAGCGGCAGGTTGTGGTCCGGGCAGTAGGGGGTGCCGGCGCGCGCGAACAGCAGGCGCAGGTAGTCGTGGATCTCGGTGACCGTGCCCACCGTGGAGCGGGGGTTGTGGCTGGTTGCCTTCTGTTCGATGGCGATCGCCGGCGACAGGCCTTCGATCAGGTCCACGTCGGGCTTTTCCATCAGCTGCAGGAACTGGCGCGCGTAGGCCGAGAGCGACTCCACATAGCGCCGTTGCCCCTCGGCATACAAGGTGTCGAAGGCCAGCGATGACTTGCCCGAACCGGATAGCCCGGTGATCACGATCAGCTTGTTGCGGGGCAGATCGAGATTGATGTTCTTCAGGTTGTGGGTACGGGCACCACGGATTCTGATTTCTTCCATATACCGAATGTCTTCGCCAGGCGGGCCGCCAGTCAGGTCGACAGGCCGGTCTCACGGAATTTCCAAGAAAAAAGCATGCCAGGCACGGCTCTGGCAGCCCGCTCCGGGCCGCGCGGCGCCCGTTGCGGCGCCCAAAGCGCGGCGAAGCAAACCTGTTAATATACCGAACTTCGGTTTCCGGGGTTGCCCGTCCTTGTGTGGCGATGCCTCCGAGGGTGTCTCCGAGGGTCCCGCGATGGGTGCCATCCGGGGGCTTCCGGGGGTGCAGCGCGGCACCGCATCCGGCGTGCTGCATGGGCCGGTCCGGCAACCAGTCTCGGAAATTCCCCACGATCGCAATGTCGTCGATCCATAGCTCCTCCCAAGATGCGGCCAAGGCCGACGATTCCAAGGCCGATGGCGCCAGGCCCCAGGCCGCCGGTCGCGACCGCATGACCCGCATGGAACTGCGGGCCAGCATCTCGCTCGCCAGCATCTTCGCACTGCGCATGCTCGGGCTGTTCCTGATCCTGCCGGTGTTCGCCGAATACGCCGCCGGGCTGCCCGACGGGCACGACGCCCAGCGCGTGGGCCTGGCCATGGGCATCTATGGCCTGATGCAGGCCTTCCTCCATATCCCGCTGGGCTGGCTGTCCGACCGCGTCGGCCGCAAGCCGGTGATGGTGGCGGGGCTGCTGCTGTTCGTCGCCGGCGGCCTGGTGGCGGCCGGGTCGGACACGCTGACCGGCATCATCGTCGGCCGCTCGCTGCAAGGCATGGGCGCGATTTCCGCGGCCATCACCGCCTGCATCGCCGACCTGACCCGCGAGCAGCACCGCACCAAGGCCATGGCCATGGTCGGCGGCAGCATCGGCCTGACCTTCGCGCTGTCGCTGGTGATCGCCTCGCCGCTGCTGCACAGCATCGGCATGCCGGGCATCTTCACGCTGATGTCGGTGCTCGGCGTGGTCGCCATCCTGGTCACGCTGTTCCTGGTGCCCGCGCCGCCGCCGCCGCACCCGGTGCGCTTGCCGTTCCGTGCCGTGCTGCTCAACCCCGACCTGATCCGCCTCAACGTGGGCGTGCTCGCCCTGCATGCGTCCCAGGTCGCCATGTTCATGGTGGTGCCGGCCATGCTCAGCAGCGCCGGCATGCCGCTGGACCAGCACTGGAAGGTCTACCTGCCCGTGGTGCTGGTTTCCTTCGTCCTGATGCTCGGACCCATGATGGCGGCCGAGCGCTATGGCAAGGTGCGCCCCGTGCTGCTGTGCTCGGTCGGCCTGATGACTGCCGTGCAACTGCTGTTCGCCGCGGTGCACGGCCTGTGGGGCATCGTTGGCGTGCTGCTGCTGTTTTTCGTCGCCTTCAACGTGCTCGAAGCCATGCAGCCTTCGCTGGTGTCGCGGTACGCCGCCGCGGCGCGCGGGGCCGCGCTGGGCGTGTACAACACCACGCAGGCGATGGGCCTGTTTCTCGGCGGCGCCGTCGGCGGCTGGCTGCTCAAGCACGAAGGTCGCAGCGCGGTGTTCATCGGTTGCGCGGTCGTGCTCCTGCTCTGGCTTATAATCGCCTGGAACATGAAGTCGCCCCCGGCCCGGAAAAGTAGTGCGCCGGCCGTCGCTGCCTGAAGCAGGCGGCAGCGGGAAGGCAGGTCCGAAAGGGTTTGTCGCATCACTTCGTAAAGCTTTTCGCCGCTGTTTGGCACTAGCATGACCGCGCGCCCGACTCTATGGCCGGGGGCGCGTTATTCGTTTACGCGCATTTGTTTGCGCATCAGTCAAGGCATCGCCACGCCGCTTGCAGCAGAGGGCGTGGTCCTGGGAGAACATTYACATGGCATCGRTCAACAAAGTCATCCTCGTCGGCAATCTGGGCGCGGACCCCGAAACCCGCTACATGCCCAGCGGCGACGCCRTGACCAACATCCGCCTGGCGACCACCGACCGCTACAAGGACAAGCAAAGCGGCGAGATGAAGGAAGCCACCGAGTGGCACCGCATTGCCTTCTTCGGCAAGCTGGCCGAGATCGCCGGCCAGTACCTGAAGAAAGGTTCGCAGGTCTATATCGAAGGCCGCATCCGCACGCGCAAGTGGACCGACCAGGCGGGCGCGGAAAAGTACAGCACCGAAATCGTGGCCGAACAGATGCAGATGCTGGGCTCGCGCCAGGGCATGGGCGGCGGCGGTGGCGGTGACGACATGGGCGGCGGCTACAGCGGTGGCCGCGAATCGGGCGGTGGCGGTGGTGGTGGCTACGGCGCCCGCGGCGGCCAGGCCTCCGGTGGCCAGGGCGGCGGCCAGGGTGGCGGTCAGGGTGGCGGCGCGCGTCGTCCGCAGCCAGCCCCGTCGAACGGCTTCGAGGATATGGACGACGATATTCCGTTCTGAGATACATATCTCCAGAAGTGGAGAAAAGTAGCCAAGGCCCTCTTTCTAGAGGGCTTTTTTGTTTCTGGTGACCGTCACGGAGCTATTTTGATGTGACTGGTGATGCCCGTGCCCCACGCATTGCTACACGCTCGCCTGCGCATCCGGGACTTTTGCCATTCGCATTCTCCACGCCAGCGTCACCGTTGGAAGGAGGCGGGCCGGATCAACGCCCATGTACGCTAATCGAGTGGCCTGACACGCCTGAAAGCGGCCAGGATGGCGAGGTCATAGCCAATCTTCAGCACGCCGCAGGCCAGCAACGGCGCGCCTATCCAGCCCATTGCCATCAGGCCACCGGCAAGCACCGGGCTGATGGCGGCAGCCAGGCTCCTCGGTACCGCAGTCAGGCTCGCGGCCGCAGTGCGCTCGGCTGGCGTCACCACGGCCATCACGTACGCCGTCCGGGTCGGCACGTCCATTTGCGACAGCGCACTGCGCGCGAGCAATAGCAGCAGGGTCATCGTCAGTGACGGCGCGAATGCGGCGGCGATCAGGAAGACGCTGGAAGGAATGTGTGTGAACACCATCGTGTTCAGAAGACCGACCTTCCGTGCCAGTGGCACCGCGGCGAACTGCGAGGCCGTTGTCAACATTCCAGCCCAGAAGAAGAACTGCCCTGCCGCGCCGGGAGACATCCCGAAGCGCTGCATCAGCCAAAGTGAAAGCAATGCATTGACCACCAGCCCGCCCGCGAACGCGTCCACGCTGAACAGCATCGCCAGACGAATGACGATGCGACGAGACGGGCCCAGAGGCGTTGTTGCCGAGACCGACTGCGGGGGGCTTTCGGGCAGCCGCGCATAGAGGCCCCAGAGCGCAATGCCGGTCAAGGCGTAGATGCCGAACATCAGGCGCATTGCAGCCAGAAGCGACAGGCCGGCATGCAAGGAAATCCAGCCGGGCAGGGCTGCGGCCAGGGCGCCGATGGCAGCAGAGAAGGCGCCAACAAGGCTGTAGCGGGCGTATAGCGCGGTGCGCGCGTCGGGTATCGCCGCCTCTGCCARCCGGGCCTGCTCCAGCGGCAGGAACACGCTGACATCGCCGGAACTCGGGTTCAGCGTGCCGATGAAAGCGACGATCAACAGCGGCCAGAGCGAGGACAGGCCGGCAAAGCCCACCCCGGTCGCCGCCATCAGCACTGCCGCCAGTTTCAGCAAGCGACGTTGTGGAAAACGGCTGCCGACGAGCCCGACCAGAATCGTAGCGAGGGCAGAGCCGATCAGCGTGGCGCTGCTGATCAGCCCGACAGCCAGCTGGCCAAAGCCGAGCCCCAGCAGGTACGCCGGCAAGAGTACCGCGACGAACCCGTCGCACAATCCGCGCAGCGCTCGCCCAATGAGAAGCGGCGTGACACGTGCGTCGATGCCCTGCGGAAGCAGAATCCCCGCGAGCTTGGTGTGGACGGTGGCCATTACCGACACCTCAGTCCCGTCTTGTACTCCGCAAGCTCGCGGCGAAAATCCGTTTCATCTGATGCCCCAGCGCTTTTCATGCGGACATTTGCGGCGGCCACGCATGTGTCTCCGCCTGGCAACTCTGACACCAAGCATATAGCGCGTCGTACATCACCATGCCATGTTCAAGCATTTCATGGTCGTCGGTGAAAACGTGAGACAGCCCCAGCGAAATGGCATAGAGGCCGCTCGACTGCGGTGTGAGGTCCAGCCGTGATGTATCCGCGCCGCGCACGATGCCGGCCAGTTGCTGCAGGGCCGGATCACCGCCGAGCTTGTACTTGCCGAGGAATGCGTCGAAGCTGCAAAGCTCGCCCACATGCGTCAGTTCGACACCAGGGATGTCATAAGGAATTGCGCCGCTTTCGCTGGCGATGCGCGCGACGTCCCCGGCCCGCACGTACAGGAAGTCCGGTGTCTCGTCGATAAAGCGCGCGATCAGCCATGGGCAGGCGATGCGATCGATCTTGGGGCGTTCCCGCGTGATCCACTGCATGGTGACAGTCTCCGTTGGTTTGCAGGATGCATCCAGCCTACTGCTGCAGGGCCGCCAGTCGGTCGGCCACGCGTTTCCAGTGGATGTTCTGCATGAATGCATCCACATAGGCCGCGGCCTTGGCGCCGTAGTCCATGTGATAGGAATGCTCATACATATCGAGCGCCAGGATGGGCGTGGCACCGGCCAGCGTATGAGCGTGATCCGACGCCCACTGGTTGACAAGCCGATGGTCGCGCGGCGAGTAGGTGAGCAGCACCCAGCCCGAGCCGCCGCCAAGCGCCTTGCCCATGGCCGTGAATTCGGCCTGCCAGCGTGCGAACGAGCCGAAATCGCGCTCGATGGTGGCCTTCAGATTGCCTTCCGGCGGCCCGGCATCGCCAAGGCTGTCGAAATAGACCTCATGCAGGATCATCGAATTCGTGGCGATCAGCTCCTCGCGCTTCAAGCCATTGAGCAAGAACACGGGTGCGGTCGCCATATCCAGTGCGACAAGCTCCGCCGTAATGGCGTTGAGCCGCTTTACCGCACCACCGTAGTTGTTCTCGTAGTGGCTGACGATCAGTTTCTCGGACAGGCCCGGCAGCCTGGTTGGATCGCATGAGAGCGGCTTCGTCTGGTAAGTCATGGTGTCTCCTTTGGCGACTCAGTGATGCAGCAGCGGATAGGCCACCAGGCCGATCACGGCAGCACCCGCAACAATCATGGGTTCGGGCAGCTTCTTGAACTTAAGCAGCAGCGCAACGGTGACCAGCGCCAGCAGCGCGGTGGGAATATCGACGATCGAGCGCCTGGCCAGCACAATGACCGCTCCGGTGATGGCGCCGATGGCGGCTGCGGTGACGCCATCCACGAACGCCAGGATGGCGGGCAGCTTGCCGTACTTCTTGAAGTAAGGCGCCGGCAGGATGGTGAACAGGTAACAGGGCAGGAAAGTCGCCGCCGCTGCCACGCAGGCACCCGGCAGTCCCGCGACCAGATAGCCAATGAAGCCGACGGTGATGACGACCGGGCCAGGCGTAATCATGGCCACGGCCACGGCGTCGACAAACTGCTTGTCGTTCAACCACTGGTGCTCAGTCACCACGCCGCCGTACAGGAACGGTACGATGGCAAGCCCTGAACCGAAGACGAACGCACCGGCCTTGGCAAAGAACACACCGATCTGCGAGAGCAGTGGCCAGTCCACCGTACTCAGCAGGCCGCTTGCCGCCGGGAAGGGTGTTGCTGCCATCGCATTCAGCTTGCCTTGACGCAGCCATTTCGGCGGCGCACGCCAGAACCAGACCAGAATGCCGGCCGCGAGAAATAGCCAGGCCACCTCCGACTCGGTGATGACCGTCACTGCGACGAGGACCAGGTAGATGAACCACAGCAGTTTGTCCTTGCCCACGCTTTTCCTGGTCAGCTTGTAGGCACTGATCGCGATGATGCCGATGACGGCTGCACCCACGCCGTAGAACACCGACTGCATCCACGTCAGCCCGCCGAAGCGCAGGTACGCCCAGCCGAGCGCCAGCACCATCAGGAACGATGGCAGCACAAAGGCGATGCCGATGAGCGTCGCGCCCAGGATGCGGTAATGCACATAGCCAAGATAGATCGCCAGCTGGGCCGCCAGCGGCCCTGGCGCCAGTTGTGCCAGCGCGATGCCTTCCTTGTAGTCGGCATCGGTGATCCACTGCCGCGCATCCACCAGGTCACGGTGCATGTAGCCGGCCAGTGCTACCGGGCCACCAAAGCCGAAGGTGCCAAGTCGCAGGAAGTAGAGCACCAGTTGCCGCAGCGTGTAGCCGGGGCGGCTATGCGTTGGCTGGGCCGACGAGGTATCGGCTGGTTGGGGCGAGTTCATCGTTAGTCTCGAGGGGTGAGCTTGATTGGGGGGGAGTGGCCTAGCGTTTGCGGCTGCCGGAGAAGTGCACATGGAGCGAATCGAGGACATGGCTCATCTCGCCCAGCAGGGCATCGTCATCGGGCAGCCGCTCGCGGGCACCGGTCAGCATGGCCTCGAAGCCGCTCGCTTCCGCGACGGGCGTGCCGCCGATGTCGAGTACGTGAATCATCTGGCCAAGGCGCGCCAGTCCCTTGTCCTCGTCGAGCCCAAAGCTGGCGAGCAACACCTCGAACGAAACGCGGTCGCCGATATGGGTGAAGGTCGCGCCATCGAAATCGAATCCCAGCGCATCGTCCGGGCATTGGCGCACGTCGTCGAGCCAGAGGAAGGTGGCGTGGGGATCGATGAAGCGCTGGATCAACCAGGCACAGGCGACTCGGTCCACCCAGAGGTGCCGGCGGGTCGCCCAGCGCCTTCCCTGATACTGGGCGGGATCGCGTCGCGGGATGCGGCCGGCTACTCCGTGCGGTTCGCCGGGCGACAGGAGGATGTCGACGGCCGCGTTGAAGTCGCGCCATTGCGCTTCCGCCCGGGCTGACGCATCGCTGTGGAAGAAATCGATATTCCGGATCGCGTCGAATGCCCGGCCGTGACGGCGCACCAGGCGCAGCAGTTCCGCTTCGTCCGCGTCACCCAACGTTGCACGGGCGCCGGAGAGTTCGGCCGTCCAGGTCGCATACTCGGCAGACCGGTCGAACAATGCGCGATACTCGGCATCTTCATGCGCATCGTTCGTCTGGACCGAAAGAATCCAGACCTTGCCGTCCTCGCTTTTCGCGTCCCCGGCCAGCTTTTCGAGCTGGCCGCGCAATCCTGGCTGGTCGGGCAGAAGATAGGCGCCGTCGCGCAGCGGCGCTGCGCCGAGCGACTTGATGCCGCGCCACAGTCGCATGCGCGGCGTGGCGGCCGATGTCGGCAGGCTGACGATCAGCAGCAGCCAGGCGGCCTGGGGGCTTGATTGGAGAGGGTTCATGCGCCAAGCGTAGCTGGCCGTAGTCGCCTCWTCAATGTTGTAGATATCTCTACAATTCCGGGAATCCGGTAAAGATGCGCAATCGTCACAGGCACGGGCGCTTAAGTTCAGACGCCGCTGGCGATAGTCGTCATTGGTGGACGCATCATGGCGACCGTGCCGACGCTGTTTGTCCTGCCGGCCCCATGCGGCGCGGCGTGGCCCTGGGCCGGCAACGGCATGCCGTCACAGGCGACAGCGCACTGGTCGAAGTGTAGTGAGCGTTTTGAAGCGTCGGAGACGTCATGCTTGAAGTACTGGGAAATCGCACGTACAGGCACCTGTTTGCGGCGCAGGTGATTGCACTGGTCGGGACGGGGCTGGCAACCGTTGCGCTTGGGCTGCTGGCCTACGACCTCGCCGGGGCAAACGCTGGAAGCGTCCTTGGCACGGCGCTCGCTATCAAGATGGTGGCCTATGTCGGCATCGCGCCCGTGGTGGGCGCCTTCGCCAACCGCCTGCCGCGCCGCGCATTTCTCGTGGCGATGGACCTCGTGCGTGCCGCCGTGGCCATTTCGCTGCCGTTCGTGACACAGGTCTGGCAGATCTACGTGCTGATCTTCCTGCTGCAATCGGCCTCCGCCGCCTTCACGCCAACGTTCCAGGCGACGATCCCGGACGTGCTGCCGGAGGAGAAGGACTATACCCGTGCACTGTCGTTGTCGCGCCTGGCCTACGACATGGAGAGTCTGGCGAGTCCTGCGCTTGCTGCGGCATTGCTGTCGGTCATCAGTTTTCACTGGCTGTTTGGTGGCACGGTCATTGGCTTCCTTTGCTCGGCCGCACTGGTGGTATCGGTGCGTCTGCCGCAGTCCCGTGCCGTGGACCGTACGGGCAGCATCTACGCGAAGACCTTTCGCGGGATCTCCATCTACCTGCGTACCCCGCGCCTGCGAGGGCTGCTTGCGCTGAACCTTGCCGCGGCAGCCGCCAGTTCGATGGTGATCGTCAATACGGTTGTCTACGTGCAGGGCAATCTGCAGCGTCCGGCATCGGACGTGCCGTTCGGACTGGCGGCATTCGGTTTCGGCTCGATGCTTGTTGCGCTGATGCTGCCGCGCTTCCTCAATGCGCGTCCGGACCGGCCCCCAATGCTGACCGGGGCGTTCATCATGACCCTTGGCCTTGCGTTCGGCGTGGTGCTGACCGGCCTTGCGCCGGCGGCCGAGTGGCCGGCATTTCTTCTGACGTGGTTTGTGATCGGCGCTGGCTACTCGATGACGCAGACGCCGGGCGGACGCCTGCTCAGGCGATCCGCCACCTCGCCCGACCGAGCGGCGGTGTTTGCCGCGCAATTCTCCCTGTCACATGCATGCTGGTTGATCGCCTATCCGCTGGCCGGCCAGATCGGCGCCGGGTATGGCATGACTGCAGCGTTTGCAGTGCTGGCCGGCATCTCCTTGATTGGTGTCCTTTGCGCATGGCGGCTATGGCCGGCCAATGACCCCGACATGCTGGAGCACGAGCATCCTGAAGGCGACGAACTGGATGCCCACCTGGAAGAAGGAGAGAGGACCGGACAACGCAGGCATCGCCACGCTTTCACGATTGACGACCTTCACCGGGAATGGCCCGGCAAGTGGTAATCGATGCCGCTCGCCTCGCGGGCGATCGCTTTGATGGCCTCAACTTCCACGGCTTCGAGTGAGGCCAGAGCTTGCTGAAACAGGCTTTCAATATTTAGCGTGTCAGCAGGCAGAGCCTCCTCGGACATCCACTGCCCGAAGCGGTGAACCCGGATGTGACGCCATCGGAACAGGCACCCCCGGTGTTTCCGTTCCCGATTTTCATAGCGGTTCCGATTAACGCGTATCCGATGTATGCTGTGTCATTCAACGGACAGCGCTAACGCGAGGGATACAGATGAAATCGAATGTACGGGCCGATCCCGAAGACGTAAAACTGGCCGACTTCCTGTGCTTTGCGGTCTACTCGGCGAACCTGGCGTTCGGCAAGGCCTACAGGCCGCTCCTCGATAAACTCGGCCTCACCTACACCCAATACGTCACGATCATCGCGCTTTCGGAGGAGGACGACCAGACGGTCAGCGGCCTCGGCGAGAAGCTCTTTCTCGAATCGAATACCCTCACGCCGATCCTCAAGAAACTCGAAGCGGTGGGCTACGTGGAGCGCAAGCGCGATGCGGCCAACGAGCGCCAGGTGCGGGTCAGCCTGACGAAAAGCGGGAGGCGCCTGCGCGAACGGGCCCAGGACGTCAATCTGGTGGAGGCCTGCGGCCTCACGCCCCAGGGATTCACGAAGCTGCAAAAGGACATCGTCGGGCTGCGCAACAATCTCGTCAAGGCTGTGCGAAGCGAGGCGTGACGGCCGGCACGGCCGGTCAGAAGCTTGCTGCCAGGCCCGGGGAAACGCCTGAGATGTCTGGCGGGGCCTGCAAGGCAGGGGGCAGCCCGCCCGATCGGCGCGGGCGGGCCGGGGCCGTGATGCGCGTGGCTCAGACCACGTTGATCACGACGTCGATATTGCCGCGCGCGAGCTTGGAGTAAGGGCAGGTCTGGTGCGCGCTGTCCGCCAGGGCTTGCGCAACGTCGCGCTCCAGTCCCGGCAGGCTGACGTTGAGGCGGGCCTGCAGGAAGTAGGCGTCGCCGCCGTTGACCAGGTCCACTTCGGCGTCGACGGCCAGGTCGGCCGGGAGCGCGACCTTCAGCTTGCCGGCCGCAATCCCCATCGCGCCGATGAAGCAGGCCGACCAGCCGGCGGCAAACAGTTGCTCCGGATTGGTGCCGCTGCCCGTCGTGCCGGGCGACGAAAGCTTGATGTCCAGGTGGCCATCGGTGCTGCGGGAGCTGCCGTCGCGGCCGCCGGTGGTGTGGGTCTTGCCGGTGTACAGGACCTTGTTTTCGACTTGGGTCATGATGGACTCCTCAGAGTAAAAAACTGCCTTCGGATTCTTTGAAAGCGGGCACGGCTGCCGTGCCCGGGGTACAGAATCAGCGTGGGTATTGCGTGGATGTGCCGTTGCGCGCAGGCGGGACCCGCGGGGGCCTCAGGCAGCGGCGCGGGCACCATCGGTGAAGACATCGCGCTGGCCGATACGGGCGCCGTCCAGGTAGGGGTCGGCGGCGCGGGCCGGGTCGGCCGACACGCCGGTGCGGTCCAGGCCGGCAAGCGTGCGGGCACCATCGGTGAAGACATCGCGCTGGCCGATGCGGGCGCCGTCCAGGTAGGGGTCGACGGCGCGGGCCGGGTCGGCCGACACGCCGGCGCGGTCCAGGCCGGCGAGCGTGCGGGCACCATCGGTGAAGACATCGCGCTGGCCGATGCGGGCGCCGTCCAGGTACGGGTCGATGGCGCGGGCCGGGTCGGCCGAGGGGCCGCTGCGGTCCAGGCCGGCGAGCGTGCGGGCACCGTCGGTGAAGACATCGCGCTGGCCGATGCGGGCACCATCGATGAACGGGTCGCGTTCGCTGGTGCGGGCACCGTCGATGAACGGGTCGCGTTCGCTGATGCGGGCTGCCGCCGCGCTCTGGCCAAAGCCGTGATTCGTGGCCGCGTCCGCCGCGAAGGCCGCCTGCACGCCGCTTGCGGCGGCGACCAGTGCGATGGCGGAAACGAAGCGCTTTGCAATGATGGTGTTCATGATGACTCCTAGGCTGTATTCAGGGTCCGTGGACCAGTCCTGGTCCGGGGCTTGTGTTGCTGCCGCCGCTGGGTTGTCCGGGTTTTTCCGGGGTTTGTCGTTCCCGCCGCGCCATGAGATGCATTTAAGGCGACCGAAGTATCTGGCCCGTATCCGTGCAGGAGCACATCTGTGATCACACGTATCGTGTCGAGCAGCCGATACAAGCGAATACAAAGTCGTCGGCCGCGGCTGCGGCATGTGACGAAGGCGGCGAAAAGGCAGGCTGGCGGGGGGAGGGGGGCGACGCAGGACGCGCCAGGAATGGCGGGCCGCAACCGTAGCCGTGCTTCCACACGGTTACGCCCACGGCCACGATCGGGGCAAAGGAGGCAAGGCGGTGAGCCCGGCGCCGGCGCCGGGCGGAACCGGCCGCTAGACGGCCAGGGTGAGCTTGGCCTGGAGACCTCCGCCTTCGCGGTTGGAAAGCACCAGCCCGCCGCCGAGGGCCTGCGCCAGTTGCTGCGCGATCGCCAGGCCCAGCCCGGTGCCGCCGGTTCCCCTGTTGCGCGACATCTCGAGGCGATAGAACGGCTGCATCACCCGCTCCAGTTCGGACTCGGGGATACCTGGCCCGCGGTCGCGAACGGCGATGGCAAGGCGCCCGTCGGCCTCCCGTGACACGCAGACGGCGACGTCGCCGCCGAACTTCAGAGCGTTGTCGACGAGGTTCGTCAGGATGCGCCGCAGCGCCTGCGGCCGCGTCACGATCGGCGCGCATACCTTGCCGTCAATGGCAATCGCATGCCCGCCGTCCAGGTAGTCTCCCGCCAGGCTGTCGAGCAGCGCGTCGGCATCGACGCGAACCGGCGTCTCCGCGCTGCCATGCAGCGTGCGCGCGTAAGTGATGCCTTCGCGCACCAGATGCTCCATCGCGCGCAGGTCGCTGCGCAGCTTGCCCAGCGTCTCGGATTCGTCCATCAGGTCCAGCCGCAGCCGCATGCGCGTGATGGGGGTCTGCAGGTCATGGGAGATCGCCGCGAGAATCTCGATGCGCTCGGCGAGGTATCCGGCGATCCGCTGCTGCATGGCGTTGAAGGCTGTGGCGGCGTGCACGATCTCGGCGGGTCCGCGTTCCGGGATCCGCTCGGCCTTCAGGTCCGGTCCCAGCATCTCGGCGGCTTTCGCCAGCTGCTTGAGCGGACGCGTGACCAGGCGCACGGCGATCCACGCACATCCCGCCAGCAGGGCGAGCTGGATGCACAGCAGCACCGGAAGCCATGTCGACACCGTCATGCGGGCCGGCAGGATATCGATGGTGAGCGGGCTGCCGTCGCTCAGCCGCAAGTGCACCTGGAGATGCTCGCGCTTGCCCGGCAGCGCGTTTGCCTGCACTTCGTAGCGCCCCGCCAGCGCCTGTGCGATGGTCGTGGCTGCCCGCGCCGATTCCGACGAATGCAATGGCATGCCGGGCGTTCCGTGATCGAGCCTGTAGCTATATGCCGCTCGCCGCAGGCGGTCCAGCCAGGCCGGCCGTTCCGCCGCCGGCAGCCGGTCGAGGACCGCGACGGATCCCGCCACGTCGAGTTCGAGGTTGTCCAGCATCAGCCTGTCGGCGGCTTCCCTGCGCTCCATCACGACAAGCCCGAAGGAAAGCCCTTGCGCAAGCGTGAGACCGATCACGAGGATGACCATCAGGCGTGCAAACAAGGTGCGCGGCCATATGCGCAAGGCGTGGGTGGCAAAGCTCATGTGCGCTCCTCGTGGATTGCCACCGTCGCGGCGAATACATAGCCTTCGTTGCGCACTGTCTTGATATAGCGGGGCTCGCGCGCGTCGTCGCGCAGGCGCTGGCGCAGCCGGCTTACCATCAGGTCGATGGAGCGCTCGAACAGCTCGGCGTCGCGGCCCTGCGTGAGGTTGAGCAACTGGTCGCGGTTCAGCACCCGCTGCGGATGATCCAGGAAGGTGCGCAACAGCCGGTACTCCGCGCCGCTGAGGGCAACGACGACATCGTTCTCGTCGAGCAGGTGCCGCGCGGTCGTGTCCAGCCGCCAGGTACCGAAGGCCAGCACGGTAGCGGCTTCGGTGACCTGCAGGTTGGGCGGCAGCATGCGCGTGCGCCGCAGCACCGAACGTATCCGGGCCAGCAACTCGCGCGCCGCAAACGGCTTCACCACGTAGTCGTCGGCGCCCATCTCGAGGCCCAGGATGCGGTCGGTTTCCTCGTTGCGGGCAGTCAGCATCAAGACCGGCATGTTCCTGCGATCGCTGGCGCGCAGGTCGCGGCATAGCGTCAGCCCGTCTTCGCCGGGAAGCATCAGGTCCAGCACGACGAGGTCCACCGCGCCGGTTTCGAGCGCCGAGCGCATCTGGAGGCCGTTCTCAGCCAGGGTGACCCGCATCCCGCCGCGCTCCAGGTAGGTGGCGACCAGTTCACGGATCTCGCGGTCGTCGTCAACGATGAGGATATGGTCAGGCTGGATCATTTACGCATTCCATGGGCAGGTTGGGGGGCCGGTCATCTGGAGTGCGTCTTGCGCCGGGGGGCGCCGACGGTCCGCACGGCAGGCGGATTCGCAGGCCCCCAGCGGCAGGTCACGGAGCCGCGCAGCTCATACACGAACGCGGACAAGATCATGGCGACGACAAGCAACGGACGCGTCATTCGATGGTCCTCCTCACAGGTTGCGAAGGCGCGCTTTTGCGCGGTGAGGCAATTATGTGTGGGGTCGCGCGGCCCCTTGTATCGCTGTGTATCCAGGCCGCCGCCAGACAAGATACTTTTCAAATCAGGCGGTTTTCGAAACAGGCGGGATACGCGCGGGCGTTGAAATGCGTCTACCGCTTCCATGCAGGCGGCCGGTGCCGGCAGATATGCATTGCCTCGCAGACCGGGCGATTTTCCCATCCAACCCTGGAGCCTGAACCATGCGCCACGCAATCCGCGCCTGTATCGCAGCAGTCACCCTTCTCGGCGCAGCCACCCTGCTCGCCGCGACCTACGCCAACACGGCGACCCCGGCGCCTGCCAGCCACGGGATGGCGCCGGAGTTCACCGGCATCGAGCGATGGCTGAACTCGGAGCCGCTGTCCATTTCCTCGCTGCGCGGCAAGGTCGTGCTGGTCGACTTCTGGACCTACAGCTGCATCAACTGCATTCACACGCTGCCGTACGTCAAGCAGTGGCACGAAAAATACCGTGACCAGGGGCTGGTGGTGGTGGGCGTGCACACGCCCGAGTTCGCGTCCGAAAGATCGACCGCGAACGTACAGGACGCGCTCAAGCGCTTCGGCATCAAGTACCCGGTCGCGCAGGACAACGCGTACGCAACCTGGGGCGCGTACGGCAACCAGTACTGGCCCGCCCTCTACCTGATCGACGCCAGCGGCAAGATCGTCTACCAGCACTTCGGCGAAGGAAACTACAAGGAAACGGAGGCGACCATCGAGCGCCTGCTGTCGGAGCGCAAGCAGGAGCGCGCCGCGCAATGAGCGGCCGGTGCCGTCGGCTTGGGCCTTTGTAGCGCCATGTATCCGGAGGCGCAAAAGCTACATGCGCATGCAATCGCGCCGGGCCGCGGAAATATGCCGGATACACGGCATGCCTATTCTGCGGTCCGAGTGCAATCCATTGGGAGAGAGAGAATGTCGGATGAAATCAACCACCTTCGCCGCCGCATCTTCGGGACTGCGGCCATGACTATCGCCGCCGCCCAGTTCGGCCTGGCCGGCTCCGCCCGGGCGCAGGCCGGCAAGGCAGCACCGGCAAGCCTGCCCGCCATCAAGCCGGGTACGAATACATCGTTCGGCGCCTTGAAGCAGAT
Source organism: Cupriavidus sp. 05N40 (assembly GCF_056397305.1). Classification (NCBI taxonomy): domain Bacteria; kingdom Pseudomonadati; phylum Pseudomonadota; class Betaproteobacteria; order Burkholderiales; family Burkholderiaceae; genus Cupriavidus; species Cupriavidus sp. 05N40. The sequence goes on along the minus strand of NZ_JBFTND010000028.1, from coordinate 12,284 downwards.
CGATGCCGGCGTCCTGAATGTCGGCTACGCGGAAGCGGGCCCCGCCGACGGCCCCGTGGTCATCCTCCTGCACGGCTGGCCCTATGACATCCACAGCTTCGTCGACGTGGCGCCCATGCTGGCATCGGCGGGCTACCGGGTGATCGTGCCGCATCTGCGCGGGCACGGCACCACGCGCTTCCTCTCCGCCCAGACGCAGCGCAATGCCCAGCAGGCGGTGGTCGCGCTCGATATCATCGCCCTGATGGATGCCCTCGGGATCCAGCGCGCGATCCTCGCTGGCTATGACTGGGGCGCGCGCACGGCCAACATCATCGCGGCGCTCTGGCCGGAGCGCTGCAAGGCCATGGTCTCGGTGAACGGCTACCTGATCAACAACCGCGAACGCAACAAGGTGCCGCTGCCGCCGAAGGCCGAATGGGGATGGTGGTACCAGTTCTACTTCGCCACCGAGCGCGGCAAGGCCGGCTACGAGGCAAACCGCAAGGACTTCGCCAAGCTCATCTGGAAGGTCAACTCGCCGAAGTGGGATTTCGACGATGCCACGTTCAATCGCGCCGCGTCGTCCTTCGACAACCCGGACTACATCAGCATCGTGATCCACAACTACCGCTGGCGGCTGAGCCTGGCCGAGGGCGATCCGCAATACGACGAGCTGGAAAAGCGGCTCGCGGCGGGTCCCGCCATTGGCGTGCCCACGATCACCCTGGACGGCGATTCGGACGGCGTCGCGCCGGCTACGGACGGTACCGCCTACGCGAAGATGTTCACCGGCAAACGGACGCACCGGATCATCAAGGGCATCGGGCACAACCTGCCGCAAGAGGCGCCCCAGGCCTTCGCCGAGGCAGTCGTCGAAGTCGACCGGTACTGATCAGGCGCGGGCATTTCAGCGAGGCCCGGCGCCGCGGGTCAAGGCGTTGCGCAAGGGATGGTGATTTCCGCGCAGAGCCCGCCGCCTTCGCGGTTGCTCAGCTTGAGCGAGCCGCCGATCGCAAGCGCAAGCTGGTGCGCGATGGCCAGTCCGAGCCCGGTCCCGCCGGTCTCGCGGCTGCGCGACTGTTCCAGGCGGAAGAAGGGCTGCATGACGGCCTCGAGTTGCGCCTCGGGAATGCCGCGCCCGCGATCCATCACCTTGATGATGACCGAGCCTTGCGCATCTGTCTGCGCGCAGAGCTCCGCGGAGCCGCCGAACTTCAAGGCGTTGTCGATGAGATTGGTGAGGATGCGGCGCAGGGCGTGGGGACGCGTCAGGATGGTGCCGTCGAGCTTCTGCGCCATGGTCACGGCCTTGCCGGTGTCCTGGTAGTCGTAGGCGAGGCTCTCCATGAAGGACCCGATGTCGATGCGGGACGGCTTCTCGGTATCGCCATGCGTACTGCGCGCATAGGCCAGGCCTTCCTGGACGAGTCGCTGGATCTCGGCCAGGTCCTGAACCAGCTTGTCCTTTTCGACGGAGTCCTCCGCCATTTCGGCGCGCAGCTTCATGCGCGTGATCGGGGTCTGGAGGTCATGCGAGATCGCCGCCAGGATCTGGACCCGCTCCTCGACATAGTGGGCGATGCGGTCCCGCATGGCGTTGAAGGCCGTGGCGGCATGCGCCACTTCGCTTGGCCCCGTTTCGCTCAGCCGCGGTGCCTGCTTGTTCGGGTTGAGCGCATTGGCGGCATTGGCGAGGTCCGCCAGCGGGCGTATCGCCAGCCGCACCGCGAACCAGCAGCAAAGCACCAGAAGAATGAGCTGCGTGATCAGGACATAGGGCAGCCACTGTGCCAGCGGCATGGCGGCGGGGTGCACGTCGATCGTCAGGGGATTGCCGTCGCTCAGGGTCAGGTGGGCCTGCAGGCGCTTGCCGTCGCCCGGTATGGATTCGACCTTGACGGGAAAGCGCTGGCCGCCGGCGTCCTGGATCCGCGCGGCAATGTCGGCCCCCCGGCTGGTGAGGTCGGGGACGCCGGGCAAGCCCGGGCCCAGCACATATCGATACGTTCCGCGGTTGAGCCGCGACAGCCAGTCTGCCCGCTCGTTGGCCGGCAGGCGGTCCAGAATGGCGATCGAGGTCGCCACGTCGGTCTCGAGCGTGCCGAGCATCATCGCCCTGGCCGTGACGTAGCGCTCCAGGAACACCACGCCGAAGGACAGGCCATAGGCAATCGTCAGGCCGCCGAGAAGGATGAGGAACAACCGCGATGCCAGCGTGCGGGGCCAGGGCAGGAACCGCCGGGGCACGGGGATGGCGTTCATCGGCGGATCTCGGTGATCTCGACCGGCATGGAAAAGACGTAGCCCTCGTTGCGCACGGTCTTGATGTAGGCCGGCTCCCGCGCATCGTCGCAAAGGCGCTGGCGCAGCCGGCTGACCAGCAGGTCGATGGACCGCTCGAACAGTTCCGCTTCGCGCCCCTGCGTGAGATTCAGGAGCTGGTCCCGGTTGAGCACGCGCTGCGGATGATCGACGAATACGCGCAGCAGGCGGTATTCGGCGCCGCTGAGCGCCACCTCCGTGCCTTCCTGGTCGATCAGGTGCCGGCCGGAGGTGTCGAGCTGCCAGGTGCCGAAGCTCAGCAGCTGGCCGGCCTCGCTCACCTGGAGGTTCGGCGGCAGCATGCGGGTGCGGCGCAGCACGGCCTTGATGCGGGCCAGCAGCTCGCGCGCAGCGAACGGCTTGGCCAGATAGTCGTCGGCGCCCATCTCCAGGCCGACGATGCGATCGGTCTCGTCGCTGCGCGCCGTCAGCATCAGCACCGGAGTCGCCTTGTGCTTGCCGGCACGCAGTTCGCGACACAGGACCAGGCCGTCGTCGCCGGGCAGCATCAGGTCGAGCACGATGAGATCGACGGTGTTGGCCTCCAGGAAAGCCCGCATGTGCCGGCCGTCGGGTGCGACGGTGACGCGCAGCCCGTTCTTGGTGAGATAGGTCGAGACCAGTTCCCGGATTTCGCGATCGTCATCGACGATCAGGATGTGATCGATATGAGGGTCCATCGTAAGCACCTTCGACGTGGATTGGATACGGATTGGCAGCGGCCCGGGAAATGCGTCAACGCGGACTGTTTCCGGGGATTGTAAGCGCTTCTCTTTGTATCGCAATGTATCTGCCGGGGCGCCGCGCACACTTCCATACGCGTGCGGCCGATCCCGATACATCGGGGATATGTCGGTGGTGTTTCATACATGCATGGCCGGGATACAGCCGCGCCTCCCAGCATTCACGCAAAAAGGACGATCATGATTACGCTTCTGGCCGTTGCCTATCTCGGGGGTGTGCTGACGATACTCAGCCCGTGCATCCTGCCGGTGCTGCCGTTCGTCTTTGCGCGCGCGCAGCAGCCCTTCGTGCGCAGCACGCTGCCGATGCTCGCCGGCATGGCCATGACCTTTGCCCTCGTCGCCACCCTGGCGTCGGTCGGCGGCGGCTGGGTGGTGCAGGCCAACGAATACGGACGCTACGCCGCGCTCGCGCTGCTGGCCGTGTCCGGTGTCACGCTGCTCTCGCCACGGCTTGCCGGCGCGCTGACGCAGCCGGTCGTCGCGCTGGCCAACCGCTTGATGAAATCGACGGGCGGGACGTCGCAGGCGCCGACCTCCGGCGCTGCCTTGCTGGTCGGCATTGCCACCGGCCTGCTCTGGGCGCCCTGCGCGGGGCCGATCCTCGGCCTGGTGCTGACCGGCGCGGCGCTGCACGGCGCCAACGCAAAGACCACGCTGCTGCTTGTGGCCTATGCGGCGGGCGCGGCAACGTCGCTCGCGGTTGCGCTGCTGATCGGCGGCCGGGTCTTCACCGCCATGAAGCAATCGCTGGGTGCCGGCGAATGGGTGCGCCGGGGCCTCGGCGCGGCGGTCCTGTGCGGTGTCGCAGCCATCGGGCTGGGTGCGGATACCGGGCTGCTTGCGCGGTTTTCGAACGCCGGCACGGCCAGGTTCGAGCAGGCGCTTCTCGATACCTTCCCCGCGCACGCAAAGCCGCCGTCGACCAGGACGGCCGCGCGCGTGCGCGACGGCATCATGCGGGTCGCCGCCGACGCGCGCCCCGCGTTTCGCAGCGGCTTGCCGGTCGAGGGATCGTTGCCGTCGCTCGATGGCGCAGTGGGGTGGCTTAATTCGCCGCCGCTGACGAGCGAGCAACTGCGCGGCAGGGTCGTGCTGGTCGATTTCTGGACCTACTCGTGCATCAACTGCATTCGCACCATCCCCTACCTGCGGGCCTGGGCGGAAAAGTACAAGGACCAGGGCCTTACCGTGATCGGCGTGCACACGCCCGAGTTCGCCTTCGAACGAAACGCCGGAAACATCCGCAAGGCGATCGATGGCTTCCGTATCGGCTATCCCGTCGCGGTGGACAGCGACTTCAAGATCTGGCGTGCATTCGACAATCACTACTGGCCGGCCATCTACTTCGTCGATGCCAAGGGGCGGATCCGCTATCACCAGTTCGGCGAGGGCGACTACGACAAGGCCGAGAAGGTCATCCAGGACTTGCTTGCCGAAGCGGGCGCCGCGAAGGCCGCGACACCTGCCGTGACGCCGGACGCCACGGGTGCGCAGGCCGCACCCGACCTCGACAACGTGCGCTCGGCCGAGACCTACATCGGCTATCAGCAGGCGTCGAACTTTGCCTCGCCCGAAGGACTGACGAGCGATGTCGCGCGGAACTACACCATCGGCGCTCCGCGCCTCAATCGCTGGGGGCTGGACGGGAACTGGACGGTGGGCGCCGAGCAGGCGACGCTGAACCGGGCGAATGGCGGCATCACCTACCGGTTCCGCGCGCGCGATCTCCATCTGGTCCTTGGCGCGGGCGCCGACGGCAAGCCGGTGCGCTTCCAGGTGAAGGTGGACGGCAAGGCGCCGGCAGAAAGCCACGGTGCCGATATCGACGCGGCGGGCAACGGCACCGTCACCCAGACGCGCCTCTACCAGCTCGTGCGCCAGTCGGGCGAGGTCGCTGAACGCACCTTCGAGATCCGCTTCCTCGACCCGGGTGTCCAGGCCTTCGTCTTCACCTTCGGCTGACCGCCCTTCCCGGAAGGCGTCGCCGGGCGCCGGTCAGGCCGCCTGCGCGGCAAAGGCACGCAGCCCGGGCAGATCGATCACCGTGACGCGGCCGTAGGTGATCGCCAGCAGGCCATGCGTCTCCATCCGGCGCACGGCAAGATTGACCTTTTGCCGCGTGACGCCGGACAGATAGCCGATCTCTTCCTGCGTCAGCGGTATCTCGGCCTTGCCCAGGGGATAGAGGCGCGGATTGAACATCGCCAGCAGGCAGTTGGCGACGCGCAGGACGGGCTCGGTAAGGCGGTCGTTCTCGACCATGGCCATCAGTTGGCCGAGCCGTTCGTTGACGTGTTCGAGCAGGAAGCGGTTGAAGGGGATGCTGCAGTCAAGCAGCTTGAAGAACAGCGCGGCGGGCAGGCACGCCACGCGCGAGGTGCGCAGCGCGACGGCGTCGTAGTGCCAGGCTTCGGCCTTGATGACCGTGCCCTCGCCGAACCAGGCGCCGGCCGGAATGCCGGCGAACGTCATCAGCCGGCCTTCGCTCGACGTATTGCACACCTTGACCAGCCCGTCCACCACGCCGAACCAGCAATGGCTCGGCTCGCCGCGCCGGCACACGTAGCCGTCCGGCGCTACCACTCGCAGGCTGGTTCCGGCGCGCACCTGCGCTTGCAGCCCGGGGTCGAGCGCCCCGAACCACGGCGCGGTGAGTAGCAACTGGTCGATCGTGTCCATGGCTTGCGGGGTTGGCTTGTGTGTCGGCCGGCTCCGGCGCGGGATTGCCGCGGATTGTTGCGCACGGGACAGACTTGCGCCGCGCCCATGCCTAGAGTGGCAACCATCGAAGACGCGCGCAATGCCAGCCATGGCATGACGCGAAGCGTTCCGCCGCATATTCTGCGGGAATTCGCGCGCGCGGCCAACCGGAGACGATGATGGAGACTTCACTCGGCGCGCTGATCGCGCAGGCTGCCGCGCGCTTCGGCGACAAGACGGCGCTGGTGGCCGACGGGCAACGCTATTCCTTTGCCGAACTGGACCGCCTGTCGTCCGGCGTGGCCACCCGCCTGCTGCAACGCGGACATGGCCATGGCACCACGATCTCGCTCTACGCGCCCAACTGCGCGCAATGGATCGTGGCCTACTACGGCATCCTCAAGGCGGGCTGCATCGCCAACCCGCTCAACCTGATGCTGACAGCGCCGGAGGCGGCCTACGCGGTGGGCGACTGCGGCGCGTCGGTGGTGTTCGGGGAAGGCGACAAGCTGCTGGCGCTGCGCGAGGCGCTGGGCGAGGCCTGCCCGGCACTGGTCTCGCTGCAGGGCACCACGGCAGGCATGGAAGCGTTCGCCGACTGGACCGGCACGCCGCCCGACCCGGGCCTGCGCCTGGACCAGGACCGCCTCGGCGAGATCAGCACGATCGGCTACACCTCGGGCACCACCGGCAAGCCCAAGGGCGCCGTGCTCTCGCACCGGTCGATCCTGATGAACACCGCCATGACCGCGACCATGCACGGGCGAACCGAGGCGGATACCGTGGTCAGCGCGCTGCCCTTGTCGCACGTGTACGGCAACATCGTCATGAACTGCGCGATGGCGTATGGCATGACGCTCGTGCTGCACGCCGTGTTCAGGCCGGAAGTGGTGCTGCAGAGTATCGCCACGCATCGCGCCACCCTCTTCGAAGGCGTGCCGACGATGTACATGTACCTGCTGGACTATCCGCAGTTCGGCGACTACGACATCAGTTCGCTCACGCGCTGCACGGTGGGCGGCCAGACCATGCCGGTGGCGAAGATGGAGCAAGTGCAGGCGCGCTTCGGCGCACCACTGCTTGAGCTGTGGGGAATGACCGAGCTGGGCGGCCTGGGCACCACCCATTGCCTGCTCGGCCCGCGGCGGCTCGGCTCGATCGGCATCCCGCTGCCCTTCATGCAGGCGCGCATCGTGCGCGCCGATGCCGCCGGCACCGTCCTGCCGCCGCATGAAGTGGGCGAACTGGTGCTCAAGGGGCCGCTGACGATGGACGGCTATCTCAACCGCCCGGATGCCACGGCGCAGGCCATCGACGCCGAGGGTTTCCTGCATACCGGCGACCTCGCGTACATGGACAGCGACGGCTATATCTTCGTGGTCGACCGCCTCAAGGACATGATCATCACCGGTGGCTTCAATATCTATCCGGCCGAACTCGAAAGTGTGCTGTGCGAGCATCCCGCCGTGGCGATGGCGGCGGTGGTCGGTGTGGCCGACGCGTTGAAGGGCGAGCTGGCCAAGGCATTCATCGTTCCCGCCCGCGGGCACGTCGTCACGGAAGAGGCCTTGCTGGCGTTTTGCCGCACGCGGCTCGCCGCCTACAAGGTGCCAAGGCTGGTGGCGTTCGTGGACGACCTGCCCAAGACCGGGTCGGGCAAGATCCTGCGGCGCGCGCTGCGCGGCTGAGCGCAGCGCGCGTGCGGGCACGGGGCGCCTGCACGCGCGCCGGTGGCTGGCCCGGCTCAGCGCTGCGGACTATCGAGCAGCGTCCAGCGGTCCGGCGCGTCTTCGTTCGCGGCGGACAACACGAGGGTCTGCCCGCACGCCTCGCAGCGGTAGACAAAGCCCGTGCCGCGCATGGCTTCGCGCAGCATGGTGACCTTGGCCAGCCGGGGGTGTGGCGGGAAATGGCCGGGTCGGTCCACTTGCGTGATGCATAGATCGCAGAGTGACATGCCTGCCTCCGTTTGGATGGCCACGCGGGCCGGGAAATGCTGTGGTGCAGCATTTCATCCAGTATAGAGGTGTTTCGCCGCACGGCATGGCTTTATCGTGCGGGCCGTCGCGCCGCCGCCTCACTCGCGCCGGACGGCGGCGCGGCGGCCGCCAGCAGGCGGCGCGCCGTCAGCCTGGCGCCCGATGCCTGGCGGGCCTGGTTGCACAGGTGTGCGTGCCTGGCAGGAAAGACCCGATCCCGGCACCGCGGACTTGACAGCCTTCGGACGATGCGCCGCGCATGCCGGCAGCTCAGTTCCGTGCCTCCATGCGCCTGGTCAGGGCCGCCCGTTCCTGCACCGCGCTCCCCAGCAGCGAAAAGCCGACGAGCTGGCCGCTCGCGGCATCGGTGCAGAGCGCGCGCAGTGATTCGTCCACCGGGCCGGCGGCCTGTTCGACCAGCCAGTCGCCGCTGCCCGGCGGGGGCGCTGCCACCACGGCGGGCACCGCGGGCGTCTTCACGCTGACCGGCATCACCGGGAACACCACCGGCGTCGGCTCGCCGCACAGCGTGCGCGCGAGCGCGCGCGCGGCGTGCGTGATCGGCAGCACATAAGGCTGCACCTTGCCTTCGATCTCGGCGCAATCGCCCAGGGCATACACATCTGGCGCGCTGGTGCGGCAGCAGGCGTCGGTGCGGATGCCCTGGCCGGTGTCGATGCCCGCCGCGCGCGCCAGCGCGGTGCGCGGTGCCAGCCCGATGGCCGACACCACGAGATCCGCATCGAGCGTGCCGCCGTCGGCCAGCGTCAGGCGGTAGCCCAGCCCTCGTGCTCGATGGTGCTGACGCTGCGCCCGAGCAGCATGCGCACGCCGTGCCGGTGCAGGCCGCGCGCGTAGACATGGCCGGCGGCTTGCGGCAGCAGCCGCGACAGCGGCGCGGCGGCGGGGTCGATCAGCGACACGACGAAGCCGGCCGAGGCCAGGTCGTTGGCAAATTCGCAGCCGATCAGCCCGGCGCCGAGAATGGCGACCGAGCGGCAGTTCGCCAGCGCCAGGCGGAAGCGCGCGTAGTCGCGCAGGTCGTTGATGCACAACACGTCGGCGGCGCCCGTGCCCCGCAGCGGCGGCCGGCGCGGATCGGCGCCCACGGCCAGCACCAGCCGGCTGTATTCCAGCGCCGTGCCGTGCGATTCGACGGCATGCGCCTCCGCACGGATGCGCCCGACCACCTGGTGCGTGCGCACCGTCGCGCCGAGTTGCCGTGCCATCGCGGCGGCATCGAAGTTCGCCAGCGCGGCGGGCGCCTTCTTCAGCGCCAGCGCGTTGGACAGCATTGGCCCCCGCCCCCGCCCGCGACGCACCGCGTTCATCTCACTCCGCGCTGGCGCCGGACTCCTTGGCCACCTTGGTCCATTTGCTCGTCTCCGCACGAATGAAGCCGGCCAGCTGCGCGGGCGTCATGTCGCCGGCGGTCACGCCCTGTTCCTCGAAGCGCTTCTGCACTTCCGGCAGTTTCAGCACCTTCGCCAGTTCGGCGCCGATGCGCTGCTCGACGGCCGGCGGGGTGCCGTGCGGGGCCATCACGGCGTACCAGGTGGTGACCTCGAAGCCCTTCACGCCGCTCTCGTCCAGCGTGGGCACGCCGGGGTAGGCGCCGGAGCGCCTGGCCGTCGTCACGGCGAGCGCCTTGACCTTGCCGCTGCGCACATGGGGCGCGGCCGACGGGCTGGTCTCGATGGCCATCTGGATCTGGCCGGCGATCAGGTCGGTCATCATCGGCGCGCCGCCCTTGTAGGGCACGTGGGCGATATCGGTGCCGGTCATCGAGCGGAACAGCTCGCCGGACAGGTGCTCGGTGCTGCCGGTGCCGGCGGAGCCGTAGTTGACCTTGCCGGGATGCGCCTTGATGTAGGCGATCAGTTCGGGCACCGTCTTCGCCGGGATGGACTGGTTGACCAGCAGCACGTTGGGGGTCAGCGCGGCCAGGCCGATCGGGTCCAGGTCCCTGGTGAAGTCGTAGGGCAGGGTCTTGTAGATGCCGGGCGCCATGGTGTGCGCCACGGTGGCCAGCAGCAGGGTGTAGCCATCCGGCTGGGCGCGCGCCACGATGCCGGCGCCGAGCGTGCCGCCGGCGCCGGGCCGGTTGTCGACCACCACCGGCTGGCGCAGCGCCTCGCCGAGCTTCTGGCCGATGGTGCGGCCGATGATGTCGGTGGTGCCGCCGGCGGCGAAGGGCACCACCAGCGTGACCGGCTTGGCGGGCCACGGGTCCGCCGCGAAGGAGGCGGCGCCTGCCGACATGAGGATGGTGCCGAGGATGCCGGCGAGCGCGGCGCGGCGGGCGGTGGACTGCATGGTGTCTCCTGGAGGGATGGTTCTTGTCGTCGGCGCGCGGGCCGGCTGCCGCGCGTGCGCGCGGCGCCGGGCCAATGCAGGGCATGCGCCGGCGCGGCGCGATGGTGGCGTGACTGTACGAAGCGCGGCGAGGCGGCGCCAGTCACGTTACGGCAAGGGGTCTTCAGGATTCGTGAAGGGTGGCGCCGGGCCAGCGGCCTTCCCTGACCAGCGTGCGGGTCACGCTGGCCAGCACGGTGCGCGCCGCCAGCCCGGCCGGGGATAGCTCGTCGTCGGACAGGCTGACCAGCATGTTGGGCCGGCACACCGCGCCGTTCGTGCCACTGGCGCCGCCGCCGTCGGCGATCTCGATCATGTCGAGTGGCTCGCCGAGCAGCCGCGCCACCGCCGCGCCGGGCTGGATGGTGGCGCCCAGGCCGGCGCGCACCGCGTCCATCAGCATCGCCAGGCCGTCGATCTCGGCCACCACATTGGGCTGGTGCCGGCTGCGCGCGAAGGCCTTGTTGAGCAGGGCGCGCAGGCCATGCGGGCTGCTTGGCAGGATCAGCGGCAGGGCGCCGAGCTGTTCGAGCTCCACCGGCGCGCCCGCGGGCATGCCGGCCTGGCCCGTGCGCGCAATCACGAACAGGCGTTCCTCGAGCAGCGGCGTCACGCTCCAGCGCTGGCTGCCCTCGATCTGGAACAGCACGGCCAGGTCGAGCTGGCGCGCGCCGATCATCGCGGCCAGGTTGCCGGACAGGTTCTCCACCAGGTGCAGGCGGATATCGGGATAGCGCTCGCGCATGGCCAGCATGAAGGGCAGCCCGAGCACGGCGATCGTGCTGGGCGCCATGCCCACGCTCACATGGCCGGACAGGCGCGCGAGCTGGGCCGCGCGCACGGCGTCATCGGCATGGCGGATGGCCAGCTGCGCCTGGCGCCAGAAGGCCAGGCCCGCGTCGGTGGGCACGGTGCCACTGGAGGTGCGCTGCAGCAGCCGCGTGGACAGCTCGCTCTCCAGCCGGCTGATCTGCTGGCTCAGGGCGGAGGTGACCACGCCCAGCTTCTGCGCCGCCTGGCCCATGCTGCCCAGTTCCACCACCTGGACGAAATAGCGTAGCTGTCGAAGTTCCATGTTCCTTTCCCGATTCCCGTGCCCGAAGCAACAGCCGGCATTGTGCACGCCTTGCGGCGAGGCCCGCGCGGCGCCGGCCCCGGCGACCGCGCGAGGCTTCTCCAATCACCCATGTCATATAGATGATGTGGTTGACGTGAGGGTGAGCGACCCATATGATGGGGCACGCTTCGCAGCGCCGGATCCCTCCCGCCCCCGTCCCCTTCCCATCGGCTGCCCATCTTGCTGACCGAATTCCTCCTGTCGCAGACGCACCTGTCGCTGTTCCAGCTTGCCTGCCTGGTGCCGATCGTCATTTGGGCCTATACGATATTCGGGCTCACCGGGTTCGGCTCTTCCATCATGGCCATGCCGCTGCTGACCCAGATCGTGCCGTTGCGCACGGCCGTGCCGATGATCCTGTTCTTCGATCTGGTCGCCGGAACGCTGCTGGGCCTGCGCAGCCGCCGGCAGGTGAATACGGCAGAGTTGCGGCGGCTGGTGCCGGGCGTGCTGGCCGGCATGGCGTGCGGCCTGGCATTGCTGATGCATGCGCCGGAACGCCCGCTGCTGCTGGTGCTTGGCCTGTTCGTGCTGCTGCACTCCGCATGGAGCCTGCTGTTCAAGCGCGGCTACAGTGAACTGGATCCGCGGCTGTCGGTGCCGTTCGGCCTCGCCGGCGGCGTGCTGACCGCGCTGTTCGGCACCGGCGGCCCCGTCTACACCATCTACCTGGCCGGCCGGCTGCGCGATCCCGGGCAGCTGAGGGCCACCACCAGCACGCTGATCGTGCTGACCGCTTTCGCAAGGCTGGCGATGTTCGCGGCGGCGGGACTGTACGCCAATACCGCCATCTTCGTGCTRGCGGCCGTGCTGATGCCTTGCGCGATCGCCGGCTATCTCGCCGGCGGCTGGCTGCACCGGCGCATCGCGCCGGCGAAGGTCATCCACGCGGTATGGGGCGTCCTCGTCATGGCCGGACTCGGCCTGGTCTATCGCAGCGCGCTGGGCTGAGCGCCGGGCGCGCCGCGGCCGTGTCGCTCAGCGGCGCGCCACGACGGGCGCCGCCACGCCTTCCATCCGCACGTTGACGCAGGCCGGACGGCCCGATGCGATGGCGCGCCGCACGGCAGGCAAGAGCTGGTC